>DAIMBN010000084.1:3212-4293 GCA_036718335.1 Coriobacteriaceae bacterium | reverse complement strand
GGAGAGAGCGCTCCCGCAAACTGCCTCTTGACAACTTATAGGAGCGTCGGTTTTAGTTCAACAAGTTTCGGAGTGATCGCGGTTGAGCGATTCATCGTAGTAAACCGCCACAGTTTTGGCGGAGGCAGTCAGATTTGTGGGTGTTAAACCAAAGATTGTCCCTTTTGACTAGTCGTTTAAGAACGTCCTCAATGACTAAGTTGCAGGTGGTTGCGGTTGTGTTACACTAAAGCTGCGTATATGACGCAAATATCTCGATACAGATCAATGATGTCCGTCGGTATTTGACGGAGCTAGACTGTTTAGCCGCCCTGAAGGTTTATGCAGGGAGCATGTGATCACAGGGCTTGAAAAGAAAGTTGAGCAAACACTGTGTCTGATCAACAGCAAGAAAACGAAATAACGACGACGCAAGCCGCTCCCGCTGCACCGGTTGCGTTGGACCAGGTCGCGGCGCCCGCGCAAGCCTCGGCTCCTGAGACGCCTAAGGCTGCTTCGACGCCTACGCCTTCAGCGGCTGAGAAGGCCGTGCCTGCAACTGGTGAGGAGGCTGCTCCGGCAAAGCCCAAGCGTACGCGCCGCACGGCCAAGTCTGCTGCTGACGGCGAGGAGGTCACCAAGCCCAAGCGCCGTACCACGCGCACGACGCGCGTCAAGCGCACCGTTGCAGCTGACTCCTCGGAGCCGATTTCCGATGAGGTCGCGCAGGCGCGTGCGTTGGCGCAGATTAGCGGGGCTCAGGTGGTGCGCGCCCGCCGTCGTGCTGCCGAGCGCGAGGCCGCGGCTCTGACCGAGCTTGCAGCTCCGTCTGTGCCCGAGACACCTGCCGCCGACCAGCCGACCGAGAAGCCGGCACCGCGCACACGCCGTCGCACGGCTGCTAAGGCCGAGCAGGTTGCCGATCAGGTAACCCTCGAGCTCACCGAGGCTTCGGTTCGTTCCGCGGCAGGGGAGGGCGCATCGCCTGCTGAGTCCGCTGCGCCTGTCGAGGCCAGCGAAGTTCCCGTTGTCGATCCGGCTTTGCGCCCGCACCGTCGCGGTCGCAAGCCCAAGGCCTTCGTCGAGGCAGAGAAGGCCGCAG
>DAIMBN010000084.1:0-3202 GCA_036718335.1 Coriobacteriaceae bacterium | reverse complement strand
CCGATGCACCCGTCCAGGATGCTACGACTTCCGAGGCCGCTCCCGCCGATGTCGAGCCCGCCGACGTCCGTCCTGGTCGCAGCCATCGTACTGCTGCTAAGCGCACGTCCAAGGCCAAGACTGCCAAGAAGGGTGCGTCCGAGGATTCCGCCGAGACGACCGCCGATGCATCGACTGATGCCGCCGAGCCCCAAGACGTCGAACAGTCTGCGTCCGAGAAGCCCAAGCGCGGTCGTAAGAAGTCCGCTAAGGCCAAGGCGTCCGAGCAGCAGGCCGAGGCCGAGCTGCAGGGCGATTCCAAGGCCGAGGCCAGCGATGATACTGCGGCTAACGCCGATGCCGCCGCAACCGATGGCGCCGCGCCCGCCGAGGCCGAAGACGGCGCTCGCCCCAACCGTCGCCAGCACAAGCGCAACGACGAGCGCAACGAGCGCAAGGACGAGCGCAACAACGACCGCCGCAACCGCCAGCGCGATCGCAAGCAGCGCAACAAGGAGCGTAATGCCGCTCCCACCGAGCCCACGCTTTCGCGCGAGGAGCTCGCGGCCATGAAGGTCGCCGAGCTGCGCGAGAAGGCCAAGGAGTTCGAGATTGAGACGACCGGCAAGAAGAAAGCCGAGCTCGTCGAGGAGATCTACGTCACCGCCGCGAAGGCCGAGGGCTTCCGCGACATCAAGGGCATCCTGCAGATTCGTCCGGACAGCTCCGGTATCATCCATGCCCATGGCTACATGAAGTCCAACGACGACGCCTTCGTGCCCGCCTACCTCATCCGTTCCGCGCGTCTGCGCACGGGCGACGTCATCGAGGGCTCGCTTCGTCCTTCGCGCGGCGGCGACAAGCGCGCCGGCCTCGCCAAAATCACGACCGTCAACGGTCTAGACCCCGAGCAGATTCGCAACCGCCCCAAGTTCGGTGACCTCACCCCGGTCTATCCCAACGAGCCGCTGCGCATGGAGCATGGCAAGGACTCCATTACCGGTCGCGCCATCGACATCGTGTCGCCGATCGGCAAGGGTCAGCGTGGCTTGATCGTGTCCCCGCCCAAGGCCGGCAAGACCACAATCCTCAAGAAGATCTGCCAGTCTATCTCGATTAACAACCCCGAGGTGCACCTCATCTGCCTGCTCGTCGACGAGCGCCCCGAAGAGGTTACCGATATGCAGCGTTCCATCAAGGGCGAGGTTGTGGCGTCGACCTTCGATATGCCCGCCGACAACCACACTCGTGTGGCAGAGCTCGTCATCGAGCGCGCCAAGCGCATCGTGGAGCTGGGCGGCGATGTCGTGGTGGTGCTCGACTCCATCACGCGTCTTGCCCGCGCCTACAACTTGGCGGCGCCCGCCTCAGGCCGCATCCTTTCGGGCGGCGTCGATTCGGCGGCACTGTATCCGCCCAAGCGCTTCCTGGGCGCAGCCCGCAATATCGAGAACGGTGGCTCGCTCACCATCCTGGCCTCTGCCCTCATCGACACCGGCTCCAAGATGGACGAGGTCATCTTTGAGGAGTTCAAGGGCACCGGCAACATGGAGCTCAAGCTCGACCGCGACCTGGCCGACCGCCGCATCTTCCCGGCTATCGACCCCGTTGCCTCCGGTACGCGTAACGAGGACCTGTTGGTTGACGAGCAGATGCGTCCGTTTGTCTTTGGCCTGCGTCGCATTCTTGCCGGCATGAACAACACCGAGCGCGCAGCTGCGTCGTTTATCAAGGGTCTTAAGGGCACCAACACCAACCAGGAGTTCCTGGTGCGTTCGGCCAAAAAGCACAGCGACTACGAGCAGACGTTCTAGGTTGTCATCCACACGCAGCGATAGTCATCAATGCAATAAAGGGTCGGGGCTTTGAGCCTCGGCCCTTTTCTATATCGCCGCTCCGCGCTTATTTTTGACCATAAGACTGGCAAGCAGCAGGTTTCCCGTTTCAATCCGACATCGTCGCTTGCAATCGACAGGGCGGTTTCGCATAATAGCTTTTAAGCTTCGCGACGGAAAACGCAGATGAAACGAACCATATACCGTTGCTTTGGGGCATAGCCCCGCTTCATCTTCTCTCGCGCAGCCAACTGAATGATGCGATTTGGGTGCTGGAAGATGGGGAGAGCTCATGGCTTCTTCTGATGCAACACAACGAGCAGTCCTTGCCGGACTTTCGTGCGGGATCGGCCTTGCCGCTCCCGTGGTTATGTATGCCGCGACGCTGCCGTTTTCGTCTGTGAACGAGACGGTCGTGGCGGGTGCGGTTCCCTTCGCCGTGGGCGCGGTGGCGGGCGTGGGTATCTATGCCGCCTCGCTGGGTATTTCCGAGTACCGTGCGCAGCGTGAAGAGCGTCTATTCCAGCCTGATGCCATGGGCGGTGCCGCCAATCTCAATCAGCATCAAAGCGAGTTCAAGACCGCCTCGATTCCAGCTCAGCAGCAGGATGCGACTCCTTACGCTGCGGCTTCTGCTTCTCAGGCTCAGGCGGAGCAGTCTACCTCGGCATTCCTTTCCGGCCTGACTGGTGCGTTCCAGCGCCGTCATGCCGATGATGGTGTCCCTACCATCGCTCGAGCCGCAGATGCTATGGACGAGGACGAGGCTTGGTCCATGATCGACAGTATGCTCGACGACGATTCGCCGGTGAGCTGCGACCCTGCACACTCGCGCGACGTCTATCAAGTCGCCATCGACGAGCTCACCAACGGCGGGCAGACCGGCTCCTTCAATCGCGACGACATCGCCGCCGCGGCACGCGCCGTGTCTGGCTCCCAGGCCGCCCCTGCGGGCAGCACGGCGGCTTTCGTGGCGCTCGTCGCCAACGCGGCAGCCAATAACGCCTACAGCGCTACCTCGGCGGACGCGAACGCTTCTGCCGACAATTCGTACGTTGATGAAGCCATGACTGCGGACGAGGAGGCCGTTGCCGCCCGCCGTGCCGCCGAAAGCTCGTTGTGGGGCGCTCCTGCCCAGCAGCAGGCGGCTGAGGCTGCGCCGTACAATGCAAACCTCGCCAGCATGCCTATCATCTCCGGTGCCGCGGGCATCGATCTCGATGACCTCGATGAGCCTGCAGCCATCACCGCATCGATTGATGCCCAAGATCGCATCGACACCGGCGACCTTCCGGACGCCTCGCTCGAGGTTGATGTTCCCATGGCCGATTACTCGGGCCACGAGGGCATGTGGGCCGCCGCCACCGCGATTCTGGATGAGATTGACG
>DAIMBN010000083.1:0-4307 GCA_036718335.1 Coriobacteriaceae bacterium | reverse complement strand
CCGTCTACCCTCTCCTCTTTTCGCTCGATTCGCCACTCACGCCATCGTCTGCCTCGTCCTTGCGCGGCAGACGGCCGGCGATCGTCTCGCGCAGAGCGCACCATTTATCCGCCAGGCACACAATCCATGCCTCACGACACGTCGGCGGCACCGGCACCAGCGGAAACATATGGCGCACGATAATATTCCGCTCGCGCGGCGTCAGATCAAAATCTTCCTCCGCACGCGTCAGGGCAAAAAATGGATGCCGAAATCCGTGCAGTCGATGGCTTGGGTCGGGATCGTGCCAGTCATAGAGAAAGTAATCGTGCAGTAGGGCCCCGCGCAACAACGAGGCGCGGTCGACCGAGACACCGACGCGGCCCAGGCGCTCGGCAAAGGACAGACTTGCCCGCGCCACCGAGGTCACATGCGCATACACCGTCACGTCGCCATGCTGGATAAACTCGCGCGTCAGGTCCAAGCGGCCCGCCTGGGCGAGCTGGCGGGCGGCATCGTCGACCTCGTGCGCGATTTTCTCGGCACGAACGGCATCGGACATGCTGCCTCCTTCCAGCGGCTCACGGCGGCAAGCCACGGCCTGCACGTATTGAAAAAATCATCATCGAATCTATCAGTATGGCATCGGACAAAACGTTTTGCCCCACCAGTTGGCGAATTACCGCGCCGCCGTCACATATCAAACGCCAAAATGTGCGAGACTGTCTTGTGCAATTGTGTCGGCCGAGGGAGCGCCGGCACTCGATTCGCATGGAGTAACCCACAACGATGCTGCTTACGCAAACGACAACGCCCGAGGACGTCAAGGCTCTTAATCGTGCCGAGCTCCCGCAGCTCTGCGACGAGATTCGCCACGCCATCCTCGAAAGCTCCGCCGCCGTCGGCGGGCACGTTGCCCCCAACCTGGGCGTCGTTGAGCTTACGGTCGCGCTCCATCGCGTGTTTAACTCCCCTATCGACAAGATTCTCTTTGACGTTTCGCACCAGACCTACGCCCACAAGGCGCTGACTGGGCGCGCGTACACTTATATCGATCCGAAGCGCTTTGGCGAGGCCTCTGGCTTTGCCAATCCCGACGAGTCCGAGCACGACCTGTTCGCCATGGGCCATACCTCCACGTCGGTGAGCCTGGGCTGCGGCCTGGCGCACGCTCGTGACCTGGCGGGCGATGCGTACAACGTCATCACCATCATTGGCGACGGCTCGCTTTCGGGCGGCCTGGCGTTTGAGGGCTTCAACAATGCCGCCGAACTCGACAGCAACCTGATCATCATCGTCAACGATAACGACCAGTCCATCGCCGAGAACCACGGTGGCCTCTATCGCAATCTGGCCGAGCTGCGCGCCAGCAACGGCACCTGTGAGCGCAACGTTTTCCGCGCGATGGGACTCGACTACCGTTATTTGGACGCCGGCAACGACGTGTTGGCCCTAGTCGACGCGCTGCAGGAACTGCGCAATATCGATCATCCCATCGTGCTGCACGTCTCCACCGCCAAGGGCAAGGGCTTTGAGCCAGCCCAAAACGACCCCGAGCGCTGGCACCACGTGGGTCCGTTTGACATGGCGACCGGGCGCAAGCTCTGCCCGGGCCATCCGAGCGAGCCTGCGCCGCGCACCTACGCCGACATTACGGGCGAGGCGCTCAGCGCCGCCATCGAGCGCGATCCGCAGGTCGTGGGCATCACGGCCGCCACACCCTACATCATGGGCTTTACACCCGAGCTTCGCGCCGCCGCCGGCAAACAGTTCGTCGATGTGGGCATTGCCGAGGAGCACGCCGTGACCTTTGCCACCGCGCTTGCGCGCTCGGGCGCCAAGCCAGTCTTTGGTGTGTACGGCACGTTTTTGCAGCGCGCCTACGACGAGCTGTGGCACGACCTGTGCCTCAACGACGCCCCCGCAACCATCCTGGTGTTTGGTGCGTCGATCTTTGGCACCACGTCCGAGACGCACCTTTCGTTCTTTGATATTTCCATGCTGGGCGCTCTTCCCAACATGCGCTACTTGGCGCCGGTCTGCATGGAGGAATACCTGTCCATGCTGAGCTGGTCGCTCGACCACCGCGAGCATCCCGTGGCGATTCGTGTACCTGGTATTGGCCTGGTGAGCCGTCCCGATCTGGCGCCTGCCGAGGACACCGACTATAGCGCCGTTCGCTACAACGTGGTGCGTCAGGGCCGCGATGTGGCCGTGCTTGCGCTCGGCGACTTCTTTGAGTTGGGCGAGCGCGTGGCAAACCGCTTGGCCGCCGAGTACGGCATCGAGGCCACGCTCGTCAACCCGCGCTTTGCAACCGAGCTCGACCGCGAGTTCCTCAACAGCCTTGCCGCCGAGCATCGCGTTGTCGTCACCCTCGAGGACGGCATCTTGGACGGCGGCTGGGGCGAGCGCGTGGCGTGCTACCTGGCCTGCACGCCCGTGCGCACGCGCACCTTCGGCATCGCCAAGGGCTTCCCCGACCGCTACGACCCCAACGAACTGCTCGCTCAAAACGGCATGACGGTCGAGAACATGGCCGCCGAAGCCGCAAGACTACTCAACGAGTAAGAAAACCTCCGCAAGGGAAGCATCCCTGCGGAGGTTTTTGTTTTCGCGACGCGATTATCTCAATCTGTAACATCCAGGGCCCGAATTCCCGTCTAACTGTTACAGATCGAGACAAGACGTCTTAGTCCCCGACGTTTGTCTCAATCTGTAACAGATAGAGACCTTTTGTCCGTCCAGATGTTACAGATCGAGACATTCGAATTCCCCTGAAGAGCAAATCTCGATCTGTAACAGTTGCTCGGCAAAAACGGCTGCAGATGTTACAGATTGAGACGAACCGCCAAAGTGTCCCCTTTGTGGTGGTTAGCGGTAGCTTAGCTTGAGAATTTCGACGACGTCGGGGTCGGTCAGCGTCACGGGGTCGTGGCTGAACAGGACGCCGTTGGTCGTCAGAGCGTTGTGCGCGATGGCCGGCAGCTCTTCGACCGTAATCCCCCACTCACTCATGGCGAGGTCGGCCACATGGCAAGCCTCCATCAGGCGCGTGAGCTCAATCACAAAATCGTGCGGATCATCCGCGGCGGCATTGCCCATCAGACGCGCCATGTCGATATAGCGCTCTGGTGCAACACCGTGATCGATCATCCACGTGTGGTAGGCACGGGCGATCATGATGAGGCCGGCGCCGTGCGGCAGGTCGTGATGATGCGCGCTCATGCCATGTTCAAGACCATGCGAGCCCGTGGTGCCGGAGGCATCCATGGCATAGCCGCCGAGCGTGTTGGCAAACGCAAGGCTCGAGCGCGCCTCCAGGTCATCGCCATTATTGATGCACGTAGGCAGCGCCGCGGCGGCTCGGCGGATGCCTTCGCGGCAAACCATGTCACCCATGGGCGTGTTGGTATTTGAGATGTAGCACTCAACGCAATGGAACAGAGCGTCGAATCCCTGATAGGCGGTCAGACGCGCCGGGACGCTCACCATGAGCTCGGGATCAACGATCGAAAGTACCGGGAACAGGCGCGGATCGCCCAAGCGAAGCTTCTCGTCATTGTCCTCGCAGGACAGGACACCGCCCGCATCGACCTCGGAGCCGGTACCCGCCGTGGTGGTTACGCAAACAAGCGGCAGCGGATCGTTGGGGATCGGCAGGCCGAGCGCAGTACCGCCATTCACAAAATCCCAGATGTCACCAAGGCATTCGTTACCCTCGGCATCGGTATGCGGGTTGGCCGCCACCGCGCAGATGCCCTTGCTGCCGTCCATGACCGAGCCGCCGCCGAGCGCCAGGACAAAGTCGCAGCCATGGGTGCGCGCCATCCAGCCACCCGCATTGACGGTCTCGCGCAGGGGATTGGGCTCAATGCGATCGAACAGCTCATGCGCCACGCCGGCGCGTTCGAGCTCGGCCTCCACGCGTCTCAGGTATCCAAAGCGCTTGGCCGAGTTGCCGCCGGTCGTAACGATGAGCGCTTTGGTGCCGGGCAGCTTCTGCGTGCCCAGCTCGCCCAACTTGCCCGCGCCAAACAGCACCTTGGTCGGTGCGAAAAACGAATAACCGTTCATACGCGATCTCCTTACTCATATATGTGTCGCGTTGCCGCCATTATAGCGACCGCCGCGAGCGGCCACGCCGTCCGCAAAACGCTATCTCAGCTGTAATAATCGACGTTTGCCCAGATAAAACCTGCCAAAATAAACCTGTCCCTTTTTGGTAGGTAGAATTACCCATAAGGTAAGTATGTTTCTGAGTTATTTCGTGTTGACCCATTTGAGCGCGATAGGGTATAACTCTACTCAACCGCTAGGGATTTTAT
>DAIMBN010000026.1:0-26811 GCA_036718335.1 Coriobacteriaceae bacterium | reverse complement strand
TCAAAAAATAGCAAATATGAGTACTGTTACTTTTTTAGTAACAGCGATTTTGAATTAAAAAGGCCAGTCTTGGCCTTTTGTGTCCGGTTTTGGAAGGATGCATCGGCATTTTTCGTCCAGCCACGCAATCGTTAATGCACAGACAGAATAGATTTGTACATTATTTTTCGCGCCTAAAATGAAACGCCGTTTGTGACAGTACTCACAAACGGCGTTTTTTGGCCACTGGGGTGTCCGGCAGGTGGCAAGTACCACTCAAAACCGCGTTTTACACGCGCTCGAGCAGGCTCTAGCGTCTGTTTCTACGCGCCTACTCGTTCTTGGGCGCGGGGTGCTTGCAGATCACACTCATGTAGATCATGCCAAGTACGGCCGCGGTGACAGAGCCGGCGAGAATAGCGGCCTTGGCGGCCAGAACCTCAAACTGGGCCGTCGGGAAGGCGAGGCCGCTGATGAGAATCGACATGGTAAAGCCGATGCCGCCCAGAATGCCCACACCGGCAATCATGTGCCAGTTGACATTGCGCGGCAGCTCGCAGGCCCTAAGCTTAACCAGGGCAAACGTCATGCCAAAGATACCGATCGGCTTACCCAGCAGCATGCCAAAGTACACGCCGAGCGTCACCGGGTCGGTGAGCAGCGTGCTCATGTCCACGCCCACTAGGCGAACCTGTGCGTTGACGAACGCAAAAATCGGCAGGATCACAAAGTTGACCGGCGTGGAGATCAGACGCTCCATGCGAATGAGCGGCGGGGTCACGCGGTGCATGACGCGCTCGACCTTGGTAGTCGAGACGGTAAAGTCATGCTGGCCCAGGATGTGCGCCTCGTCATCGTAGCGGTCATCGAGCAGCGGCAGGCACTCGCCCAACCAATCGGTGAGGCTATCGAGCTTGACGCCACACTTGGCCGGGATGGTAAAGGCCAGGATGACGCCGGCGAGCGTAGCGTGCACGCCGCTCTTGAACATGCAGAACCACAACAGCAGACCCAGTACCGAATACGGGGCAAGGCGGTAATGCTGCGTCTTGTTGAGCCACACGAGCGCGCAGGTCACAAGCGCGGCGGCGCCCAACCAAAACGGATTGGGGCTTTGACCGTAGAAAATGGCGATGGCGGCGATGGAGATGAGGTCGTCGGCGATGGCGAGCGTCGAGAAGAACACGCGCACGCCGTTGGGCACACGGTTGCCCAAAAGCGACAGCACGCCCAGCGCAAAGGCAATATCGGTTGCCATGGGAATGGCCCAGCCGTTGTGCGCGCCGGCATGGTTAAAGATCAGGTAGATGCAGGCGGGAACGACGACGCCGCCCACGGCTGCCAGCATGGGAAGCATAGCCTGGCGCGGGTTCTTGAGCTCGCCAACTGTCATCTCGTACTTAAGCTCAATGCCCACCAACAAAAAGAAGATCGCCATGAGGAAGTCGTTGACGAAAAGCTCAACGGTGAGACCGGCCGTAAGGTTGCCCAGACCCACATACAGCGGGGTCTCCAAAAAGTGATGGATGGCCTCGTAGGCATCGGTGTTGGCGCAAATGACGGCGGCGATGGCGGCGAAGACCATGACGGCGGCGGAAATCGTGCCGTTCTCGGTGATGCGCTCCCAAATGTCATGGCGCTCAAAACGCTTGCGCTCACGGACGTTGAACAGCTGCTCGGGTGCTGCCATGGGCGGCTCCTTTCACGGGAAAGCTCCCGTCTTAAAAAAGCACGGCCCGCCCAAGTGGCGGCGCCGCGCTCTAACGTATTACGCTTGCATCTAGCCTACCCTGCACGACAGGCACGCAGGCGTGGCCGAAAAGCGGAACCACAGGTTGAACATTATTTGCTCAACGGCACGGGCACGCCTGTCCAAGAGACGACGCGGCGACGTGCACAAAAAACGACCGGAGCGCGGGGCGTCCGCGATCCGGTCGTGGCGTTTGGTCAACTAAACCTAGCAGGCGGCCATGATGGGGGCAGCGACCTGCTTCTTACGGGAGAGGACGCCCGGCATCCAGACGCCGTCGTGCTCGTCGGCAATGCCCAGGCCCTTCTGAGCAGCCTCGGTCTCGCCCTCGAGCAGGACCTGCGAGCCCTCCTCCATGATGTCGGTGATGCACAGGACGATGCCGTCGGCACCCTTCTCGGCGGCGTAGGCGCGCATGGCCTCGCGAATCTCGTCGATCATGCCAAGCGCACGGCTCTTGTCGACAGTCTCGTACTGGCCGATGAGCAGCTTCTTGCCGGCAGGCTCGAACATCTTGATGTCGTTGCCGACCATCTCGGCTGCGGTGAAGGAGCCGGACGGACGGGTGAGGAAGACCTCCATGCCAAACTTGACCGGGTCGACGCCCACCTGCTCGCCGAGCTTGGCGGCGACGGCGCGGTCGACATCGGTGGTGGTGGGGCTCTTGAGCATGAGCGTGTCGGTCATCATGGCCGAGAGCAGCAGCTTAGCCTGGACGTCGGAAAGCTCAACGCCGAGCACGCCGGCGAGCTTGGTGACGATGGTGCAGCTGGAGCCCCAGGGCAGGCAGATGTAGTGCAGCGGGCCGGCGGTCTCGAAGTCGCCGATGCGGTGATGATCGACAACGCCAAAGACCGTGGCGTCCTTAAGGCCGGCGACGGACTGGGCAGACTCGTTGTGGTCGGTGAGGACGACGAGCTGACCGGCCTCGACGGACTCGATCACGCGGGGCTCGGCGATGCCGGCGTCGGCGAGCAGCTTGGCGGACTCGGCCGGAAGCTGACCAAGGGCGCAGGCCTCGTAGGTGTTGCCGGCATACTCAACCTGGTTGAGCAGCTGGGACAGGACGACGGCGCTCATGATGGCGTCGTTATCGGGGTTCTGGTGACCAAAGACAAGAACGTTTGCCATGGATATCCTCCACTTGATATGTGTACTTGGACGTAGCTATGGTAGCACGCCGATGCCGAGCCTTCGCAGACGGAAGGGTCACGGCATATTTTGGGGCAGGCATGGGGGCCAAGACTGTCCCTTTTGCACCGTGTTGGTGCAAAGTAACCTGACCCCCTTGCACCAGCTATTTACCGGCGGCGCGCAGGGCTACGTAGGCGGCGCCGATGATGCCGGCGTCGTTGCCGAGCGAAGCGACCTTGATGGGCGTCTCGCGCGAGGCGGAAAGCGCGTAGCGCTGGAAGTGCTCGCGGACCTTGTCGAGGTAGACATCGGCCGAAGCGGACGCGCCGCCACCGATCAGGAACATCTCGGGGTCAACCACGTTAGCAATAAGCGCCAGGGCACGGCCGAGATAGTCGGCCATGGTATCGGCAGCTGCCAGCGCGAGCTTGTCACCCTCGCGGCAGGCCTGGAACACGTCCTTGGAATCAGAAGGCCCGGTGAGCTCGATGGGCTCGACGCCCGCCTTCTTGCACTCAGCAAGGTAGTTGCTCACCACGCCAGTGGCGCTGGAATACTGCTCCAGATGGCCATGGCCGCCACAGCCGCAGGTGCGCTCCTCAGCCGGGTTCAGGCACATGTGGCCAATCTCGCCGCCGGCGCCCACAACGCCCGATACCACGTCGCCGTTGACGATTACGCCGCCGCCCACGCCGGTACCGATGGTGACCATCACGACGTTCTGCACGCCCTTGGCAGAACCGAGCCAGGCCTCGCCCATGGCAGCGGCGTTGGCATCGTTCTCGTACTTAACGACCGCGTCGGGGCAGTGCTTTTGAATGGCGATCCTCAGCTCGGGCAGGTTAATGGCAATGTTGGCCTTGACCTTGGCATCGCCCGATGCCGGGATGGGGCACGGAACGGCCAGGCCAATGCCCGCCACAAAGGCACGCGGAATCTGCGCCTTGGCGACCACCTGGTCGATAGCCTCGGTCACCGCGGCAAAGCCCGCAGCGTCAACGATGGGAGGCGTGGGCACGCTGGCCTTGGCAAGCAGGTTGCCGTCCTCGTCGAACAGGCCCTCCTTAACCGAGGTGCCGCCGACGTCGATGCCGATGTAGTACTGCTTAGGTTCCATGGGAGCCCACCTTTCTCGTTTAAACATTGCCTGTATGGTACCGCTCCCAAGGCAAAAACCTACCAAAAAGGGACAGGTTTGTTTTGGCAGGCTTTATCTGGGGAAACGCGAATGGTCACTTAATAGGTCGCGCAAGACCTTCCCCAAATATAAAGGCGCCGGGAGGCGGAGACTCCCGGCGCCCGTCAAAGGGACTGTGTTGTCTGTTGGACCGCACGGCCCATCGCGGCGATAACGCCGACTAGGCCTGAAGTACCTGCAGCTGCTTGTGAATCTCGATGAGCTCCGTCGCCATGACGCGCATGGTCTCGGTACCGGCCATCTGGTCCTCGGCATGCAGCAGAATCAACGGGGCCTCGCCGTTACGCTCGCCGTTGGCCTCCTTCTTCAGAAGCCCCATGTGAACATCGTGGCCACCGTTATAGGCCTCGTCGCCCTGCTTGATAAGCTCCTCGGCGGCGTCAAAATCGCCCTCCTTGGCCTTTTGCACGGCATTGATGTACATGCTCTTGGCGGTACCGACGTAGCTGATGATCTCGAAGCAGGTCATCTGCAGTTCGTTCATATCCTCCATGCGGAGCACCTAGCCCATCACGCTGACGCAGTGGTCGATGATGCCGGCAGCGTTCATGCGGCCGTAGTCGACCATGTTGATGACCTCGACCGGAAAACGACCGGCGGCCTCCTTCTCAAAATCGCCCTTGGTGTAGCCGATCTGCGGACCAAGCAGCAACATGTCGCACTCGTCCAGGTGATCGTGGGCCTCGTTCATGGGACGAGCCTCGACCTCAATATCCAGACCACGGTTTGCAACCTCGGCCTGCATCTTCTGGACCAGCAGGCTCGTGGACATGCCGGCATTGCAGCAGAGCATGATCTTCTTCATGGTTTCCTCCTTATAACTGCGCGGCGCGCAGACGACAACTGGTTGTATTCCTTGCGGCTATTGTGCCCGCTCCCCTGTATCTTTACGCAAGGGAGAGAGCCGCGGGCGCCGGCACCGCGTACCGGCGCCCGCAAAGGTGAAAGGGACGAACGTTAGGCGTTCTACTCGGCGAGAGCCTCCTGCTTGGCGATTGCCTTCTCGGAAATCTTCATAAAGGGCAGGTAGACGGCCATGCCAATGACAATCTCGAGAGCCTGCCACACGCCGGCGCGCCAGTCAAAGCCCGTAGCGAGCAGGGCATTGATGACGGGAGGCATGGTCCAGGGCACCTGGGCGATGCAGGGGCTGATGATGCCTGCGCAGGTAAGGCCATAGGTGATGCCGATGAACAGATCGGGAAGAAGGACGAACGGGATCATGAGCGGCAGGTTGTACACGATGGGGTAACCGTAGATAACCGGCTCGTTGATGTTGAACAGACCAGGCAGGATAGCCATCTTGGAAACGGTCTCGGAAGCCTTGTTCTTGGAGAACAGGAGCGTGTCGAGCAGAAGCATGAGGGTGCAGCCCGAGCCGCCGATGAGGGCGAAGCTGTTAACGATCTGCATGTTCATGTAGTGATCGGGCTGGATGGTGCCACCGGCGGCAAAGGTAGCCATGTTGTCGACGATGAGCATGGTCAGGATCGGCTCGACGGTAGCGCCAGAGATGGTGGACTGGTGAATACCGACGCAGAACAGCAGGTTAGCAAGGGTGTAGATGAGGATAACAGCCCACGGACCGGCGTTCATGATGCTCTTGAGCGGGTTGGAGATGCACGTGGAGATGATGGTGCACAGATCGGTGCCGGCGCACACGGCGAGCAGGGCTGCGGCAAGAGCGAAGATCGCGAGGTTGAGCAGCATCGGGATCATGACGTTGAAGGAGTTGGAGACCGCGGGAGGCACGCCCTCGCCCAGCTTAACCTTGAGCTTCTCGACGCCAGAAATCTTGATGAAGAGCGAGACGGAAAGCAGGGCGATGATAATAGCCGAGAACAGACCGTTGGTGCCGGTGTTGGCAGTCGAAAGGGCGCCCGTGACCTCGGCGGAGGTGATCTTGTCGGTGAGCAGCGGGCTCGTGGCGGCAAGCGAGGCGGTGATCTGCTGCGGCATCATGATGACGAAAGCAGAGATAGCGACGACCACGCAAGCGAGCGGGTTATCGAAACGCTTGTTCTTAGCGAGGCTGTAGCCAATCAATCCGGCCAAGATAATGGCAGAGACGTTGAGGGTGCCCAGCGTAATTGCCGAACCCCACGTCTGAAGGTTGGCAAGGCCCGCCGCATCGAGCGGGAACAGAGGGAACACGACGTTGTTAATAAGAACCGCGATACCCGCAAGGATATAGAGCGGCGTGATGGTCGCGAAGGCGTCACGCAGGGAACGCAGGTGAACCTGGTTTCCCACCTTCGCAGAGACCTCGGCAAACTTGTCGAGGAAGCTCTTTCCGTTGTCACTGGCCATGATTGCTCCTAACTTTCAAATCCGGCCTTTTCCTATGCGCACGGTGGTCTGTCGCCCTCTGCCACCAGATGTGCCATGTGTTGCGCGCAGCGGCGCGCGCTCTGGGCGTTCGCCCGTTCGCTAATCAACCACGTGAGTCGTGGCGACCTGCTTGAGCCAAGCTGCCGACTTCTTAAGGCGGCGCTTGTAGCCGTCCATAAGGTCGACCTCGACAAAACCGTAACGGTTCTTAAAGGCATTCGCCCAAGACCAGTTATCGATGACGGCCCAATAATGGTATCCACGGCACTTGGCGCCCTCGGCAATTGCCTTGGCAACCCACTCCAGGTGCTGGCGTACAAAGTCGACGCGGTAGTCATCCTGGATGGTTCCTTCGGCGTCTCGGTTCTTGTATTCGTCCATGATGCCGATGCCGTTCTCGGAAACGAACCACTCAAGATCGGGGTAGTTCTTAGCGCAGTCCATGCCAAAGTCGTAGAGGCCCTGCGGGTAGATCTCCCAGCCGCGGCTCTCGTTCATAACGGCGTCGGGCCACACGTACTCGTCGGCAAAGTGCGGCAGACCGTACTGGTCGATCTTGCTCGCCGGCGCCTGAACGCGCGTGGGGTGGTAGTAGTTGCAACCGAGCCAGTCGACAACACCCTGCTTAAGAATCTCTTGGTCGCCGGCACGGAACGGAAGCTTAACGCCGCCCTCGGCCAGGCTGTCGAGCACGTCGGCGGGAAGCTCGCCCTTGGTAATGAGGTCGAGCCACCAGCGGTTGTTGATGCCGCTGGTCATACGCACGGCCTCGAGGTCCGCCTCGCTGGGGTTCTCCTTGGTGTAGACCGGGGTAAAGCAGTTGATCATGCCGATCTTGGCATCGCTGCGAACGGCGCCCTCGTCATAGGCGCGACGGTAGTTGGCCACGGCCAGCGCATGTGCCAGCGAGATGTGATACTGCACGGTGCGAGCGCGGCTAAAGTCGTGGAGCTGCGGGAACCACACGCCCTCCTGATAGCGCTGCTCGGGCTCGACGATGGGCTCGTTAAAGGTGAACCAGTACTTGATCTCCTGGCCAAACTCGTGGAAGGCGACGTCGGCGTAATGTGCGTAAGCCTCGACAACCTCACGGCTCTCCCAGCCGCCACGGTTAAAAAGGTAGGTGGGCATGTCAAAGTGGTACAAGTTGACAAACGGCTCCAGGCCGGCTTCGCGAGAGGCGCGGAACAACTCGTGATACCACGCGGCGCCTTCCTCGTTGAGGTTGCCGTCGGCATCGAGCAGACGGCTCCACTGGATGGAAGTGCGATAGGTATCCAGGCCCAAGTCCTTCAAAATGCGAAGGTCTTCCTGGTACTTGGCCATAAAGTCATTGCCGGCGTAAGAGCCAACGCAGTTGTAGAACGAGCCCAGATCCTGGATGGACCAGGTGTCCCACAGGTTCTCGAGCTTGCCGCCCTGGTTCCACTGACCCTCAGTCTGCGGGCCGGACATAGCAGCGCCAAAGAAGAAGTCGTTGGGCAGCTGATACTGTGCCATCAAAGTCCTCGCTTTCGTGTTCTAGAGCTTCCGGTTGGAGACGGGTTTGCTTTGGCAGGTTATCCGGCGCGGGCGCGCACCGGCCATACCGATATCCAACCCGCCAAAACAAAACCGTCCCCAAACGGTCGATCCTGTTGTGCGGAAGGATTCCGTTCGTTGCTTAAACTATAGCGCTCTAATTTTAAAAGTAAAGCGTCTTTTTCTTTTTTCTTTCTCGAACTTCTTAGATAAAAGTAATATGGATGCCCTGTTGAGGGTTATACTTACTTTTTGTATTCATATATGTCGGAAAGGAGGTTCCATGATTCCCAAATACGAGGCGATAGCTGCAGATATTCGTCGAAGTATCGAGGATGGCGCTCTTAAACCGGGCGACAAGCTTCCCACCGTCGTTGAGTTCTGTGAGCTCTATAGCGTTTCCAAAATCACCGTCAAACGAGCTATCGAGCAAATCACCGAGGAAGGTCTTATTACCAGCCGGCGCGGATCGGGCACCTACGTTAAGGACACGGCGGGACTTCCCGGCCAGGCGTTTTTCCAGGGCAAAAACGACCGTGCCCAGGGCTTTTCGTATGAGCACCGCGGGGAAAAGGTGACCTCGGTGGTCTACGATTTCTCGATTGTTAATCCACCAGCGGACATCGCAGCCCAGCTGGGAATTGCCGAGGATGACTTTGCCTATCACATCGTGCGCGTGCGTCAGGCCGATGAGAAGCCCATCGTTATCGAGTACACCTACATGCCCCTCGAGCTGATTCCAGGCCTTAAAAAGAAGGACCTGTACGGATCGGTCTACCACTTCATCCGCGAGCAATGTGGGCTGAAGATTTCGAGCTTCCACCGTACCATTCGCGCCGTGGCAGCAACCGAGGAAGAAGCCGAGCGCTTGGACACCAAGCCTGGCTCTCCCCTGCTCGAGCTCACCCAGATTGGCTTTTTGGACAGCGGCGCCGCCTTTGAGTATTCGGTCTCGCGCAACGTTGGCGACCGCTTTGAGTTGCACAACATAACGTTGGCATAGGTTTTTGCAGTCATGCGGGCGCTCGTTTTGAACAGTTTTACGCAGCGCCCGCGCAACACAATGAGGTATGAATATGTCCGATTTGATTAAACTGACGCCGATCTTCCACGAGAAGATCTGGGGCGGTCGCCAGCTCGAAACCGTATTTGGCTACGACATTCCCGATGGCCCCATCGGTGAGTGCTGGGCCATCTCGGCCCACCCCAACGGCGACTGCCAGATTGCGGAGGGCCCGTATGCCGGCCACACGCTGTCGTGGCTGTGGGCCGAGCATCGCGAGCTCTTTGGCAACTGCGAGGGCAAGGAGTTCCCGCTGCTCATTAAGATTCTGGACGCCAAGGACGACCTTTCGATCCAGATTCATCCCAACGACGAGTACGCTGCCGAGCACGAGAACGGTAGCCTGGGCAAAACCGAGTGTTGGTATGTGCTGGACTGCGAGCCCGGCGCCACAATCATCGTCGGCCAGCGTGCCAAGGACCGCGCCGAGGCCGCACAGATGATCGAGGAAGGACGTTGGGACGACATGCTCAACGTGCTGCCGATTCACAAGGGCGACTTTTTCCAGATTGATTCCGGTACCGTGCATGCCATCAAGACCGGCACGCTCATTTTGGAGACGCAGCAGTCGAGCGACGTGACGTATCGCCTGTACGACTACGACCGTCCCGGCACCGACGGAAAGCTGCGCCCGCTGCACATTGAGCAGAGCCTCGACTGCATCGACTTTGATGCTCAGGCTCCGACCGACGGCACGGTGACCGCGCCCGAGGTGGACGGCGTGACCGAGCTCGAGTCCAACCCCTGCTACACCGTCGATCGCGTGCGCGTCAACGGCAGCAAGACCCTCGACCAGCGCTGGCCCTTCATGTGCCTGTCGGTCATCGACGGCGAAGGCACCGTCTGCGGCGACCCCGTCCACAAGGGAAGCCACCTGCTGGCCCCGAACACCGTCAGCTCCATCGACCTCGAAGGCAAGATGGAACTGATCATCAGCCACCTCTAGGTCGCAACAACAACCAAAACGCAACAAGGGGCTCCCCCGTCCACCAGCGGAGGGCCCCTTATCCATATATATCAGCCCACCCGGCTCTCCAGATCAAAAAAGCGGACGAGCAGAGCGACGTTCGCAAGCAACGTTACCCAAGGACCTGGGCGGGCGTATGGGGCAACATCGATCGCGAGTTCCGCACGCAAAGGAGAGCACTTAATGTGCTCTCCGTCTTGCGCAGGACTGCCCGAGCAGGCGATGTTGCCCCATACGCCCGCCCAGGTCCGCCGGGATCACGAC
Source organism: Coriobacteriaceae bacterium (assembly GCA_036718335.1). Classification (GTDB taxonomy): domain Bacteria; phylum Actinomycetota; class Coriobacteriia; order Coriobacteriales; family Coriobacteriaceae; genus Collinsella. Next base: position 16,604 of record DAIMBN010000026.1, on the reverse strand, counting down.
AGCTTGACGATCGGTGCAAAACCTTTCATTAGCTTTTTGGTCTGGCCGGTCTTTTCAAATTGAACCTCGATCATGTCTCCGGCGACCGAGATCACGGTGCCCGTGCCAAAGGTCTTGTGGCTCACGGTATCGTCTGCGGCAAAGTCCTGCGACGCGCTAGCGCGATCGACCTTGCGCTCCACTGTCGGCGACACCTTAGATGACGGCTTTTTGGCTCGCGGCGCACCCGAGCCAAAGGTCGAGGCAACACGGCCGGCGTCGGGCGAGACTCCACGATGGCGCTCGGTCCCATAGCTGCTGCCACCAAAGAAGTCGTCAAAGCTCGATCCGCCGCGCGAACCGGAACCGCCGGTCGAGCGCGTATGCGAACCGAACACCTTGCCGCCGTACATATCCGAGCCCATACCCGAGCCAAAGGTGCCGTGACGGTCGCCGCGTTTCTCCCAGCCCGTGCCCTCAAAACCGGCAGAACCGATGCCGCTAAACTCGATATCCTCAAACGGAATCTCGTTGAGGAAGCGCGAGCGCGGGTTGGCAGAAGTCGAGCCGTAGGTGCGACGCGTGGCAGCATAGGTCAAGAACAGGCGTTTACGGGCGCGCGTGATGGCGACGTAGGCCAGGCGACGCTCCTCCTCGAGCTTGCCCGGATCATCGCTGCCGCCAAAGTCGTGCACGTGCGGGAAGATGCCCTCCTCCATGCCGGCCACGAACACCGCCGGGAACTCCAGGCCCTTGGCTGAGTGGATGGTCATCATGGTGATGGCATGCGTCTCGCCTGCCAAAGAATCCAAGTCGGAGCGCAGGGCAAGCCACTCCATGAGAGCCGGCAGTGCCTTGCAGGTAAGCGGACCGTAGGTGCGCTCGATCTCGTCGGCATGCACGGCACCCGCCGGCATCTCCGTCGGCGCGGCATAGGCGTTACCCGCGATGGCGGCGGCCAGGGCATCCTGCGGAGACAGCGCCGGAGCGGCTAGGCTATCGAGCGGGTTGGAACCAGCGGCGTCGCGAGCGCCGACCAGCGCCTCAAACGAGGATGCCGGGGCGGACGGTCCCGGCTCGGGCGCGGGCGCACTCACCACGACGGGCTCGGGCTCGGCGCTGACAGGCACATCGGCAACACCGGCAGCGCACAGCTCTTCTAGGCTCTCGAGCGTACCCTCGATATCCTCGTGCGTCTCCTCAAATTCGGCGGCGACGCCCAGGAATTCCTGGATGTTCTCGGCGCGGCTCTCGGACTCCATGGTGCCCTCGGCGCGGAAGGCCTGCAGCAGGCCCGTCTTGTCGACAATCATCTCGACGACGTCCTTGAGCTCGCCGTCCATGCGACGACCCTCGCGCACCAGCGACACAAAGCTCGACAGGCCGTTACGCACCTTGGCGCTAAACATGCCTGTCTCGGCTGTTGCGATCTCGCAGGCCTGAAAGAACGAGCAGCGGTTGTCGCGTGCCAGCTGCTCAATCTTTTGAATCGAGGTGGAGCCGATGCCGCGGCGCGGCGTGTTGATGACGCGCTTGACGCTCATCTCGTCGGCCGGGTTCACGATCATCTTGAGGTAGGCCATGACATCGCGGATCTCGGCACGGTCGAAGAATCGCGTGCCACCCACGATTTTGTAGGGCACGCCCGCACGCAGGAACATATCTTCGAGAATACGCGACTGGGCGTTGGTGCGATAGAACACGGCGATGTCGTCGTAGCTCGTGCCTTTGGCATGCAGTTTCTCGATCTCGCCGGCAATCCAGCGGCCCTCGTCGCGCTCGTCGCTCGCCTGGAAGGCCTGGATCTTCTCGCCATCGCCCTCGGCCGTAAACAGGCGCTTATCCTTGCGCTGCGAGTTGTGGCGAACCACGGCGTTGGCGGCGCTCAGGATATGGCCCGTGGAGCGGTAGTTCTGCTCCAGCTTGACGGTCTTGCAGTTTTTAAAGTCCTTCTCAAAGTCCAGGATGTTGGTGATGTCGGCGCCGCGCCAGCTATAAATGGACTGATCATCGTCGCCTACGACCATGAGATTTTGGTACTTGGCGGCCAATAGATTGGCGATCTCGTACTGGACGTGGTTGGTGTCCTGATACTCGTCGACGCTAATGTAGCGGAAACGCTCTTGGTACTTATCGAGCACCTCAGGGCGGGTGCGCAGCAGCTCGAGCGTGCGCACGAGCAGGTCGTCGAAGTCCATCGCGTTGGCGGCGCGCAGGCGGCGTTCCAGCTCCAGGTAGACCTGCGCGGCCTTTTTGTCGTTGGGGCTATCGGCGGATTTGAGCATGTCCCCGGGGCCGATCATGGCGTTTTTGGCCGAGCTGATCTTGCTGCGGATCATGTTGATGGGGAACTGCTTTTGCTCGATACCGAGCGCCTGCATAATGTCACGCACCATGCGCTTTGAGTCATCGTCATCGTAGATGGTGAACTGACCGGTGTAGCCCAGCAGGTCGGCGTCCTCGCGCAGCATGCGAACGCACATGGCATGGAAGGTGCACACCCACATGCCGCGGGTACCGCTGGGGATGAGTGCCGCCAGACGCTCACGCATCTCGGCCGCGGCCTTGTTGGTAAACGTGATGGCAAGAATCTGCCAGGGCTTAACGCCCAGGTCGCCGAGCATATGGGCGATGCGGAAGGTCAAGACGCGGGTCTTGCCCGAGCCGGCGCCGGCGAGCACCAGCAGCGGGCCCTCGGTGGTCAGGACCGCCTCGCGCTGGGCGGGATTAAGGCTGTCGATGTCGACGAGCGGCTTGGCGGGTTTGGGTGCCGGCGCGGGAGCGTCATAGATGTCAAGCGGGACGAGCTCGGGCTCCGGCACTGCAGGGGCAACATATGCATCGAGCGGCACGGGTTCCGGCGCGGGCGGCACGGGCACCGCGGCGTTCTTTTCCCAGGGCAGGGGCTGGGTCATGGGCGACTCCTCATCTGACGGACGGCGCGCCTGCGGGCGGCGCCATAGTTTGAGCCGTACCAGTATACCGAGCCGCGCGGACACCGACGCAAATCACACCACGACTCCGCGCGCCACCGTCAGGCTCGCCCCAGCGGATTTGGTGCAATGGGGTCAGGTTAGTCTGCACCAATCTATTGACAATCACGAAACCGCCGATGTCATGGCAGCAGCAGCGAGCGACGGTCAGGGCGAACAAATTGGCATGAAAAGGGGGCGGCATAGACCTTTTGGTCATGCCACCCCCTTTGAATGACAAGTTGTCGCCCTGGCTGCCGCGCAGCGTCGACTAAGTTAGAAGCCGAGCATCGGCTCCAGAACGAAGAAGTATGCGAGCACTACGATGCCCAGGATGATGCGGTAAACACCGAAGCACTTAAAGTCGTGACGGCGGACGAAGCCCATGAGCCACTTGATGGCGATGAGCGAAACCACAAAGGCCACAACGCAGCCCACGCCCAAGATAGCGACCTCGTTGGCACCGAACGTGCCGCCCTTGATGAAATACTTGACCAGCTTGAGCGCGCTCGCGCCAAACATGACAGGGATGGCCAGGAAGAACGTAAACTTGGACGCCACCGAACGCGTGCAGCCCAAAAGCAAGCCACCGATGATGGTGGAGCCGGAGCGAGACGTACCAGGCACCAGCGAAAGCACCTGGAAGCAGCCGATACCCAGCGCAGTCTTCCAGCTCAGGTCCTCGAGCGTGGCGATGGAGCCAAAGTCCAGATTCTCGTCATCGTCCTCATCCTCAGCGGTAGCCGCGGCGGGCGCCGCAAAGTGCGCACCGGCAGGGCGTCCACCCGACACCACAGCACGCGAACCAAACGAACCGGCAACGGCGATTTCCTCACGCTTGCTCGCGCGCCAGTTCTCGATCACGATAAACAGCACACCGTACACAATGAGCGCCAGCGCCACGACGGGAGCGTTGTAGAAATGCTCCTCCATCCAGTCGTTGAGTGGCAGGCCGATTGCCGCAGCGGGAATGCAGCCAAGCACAATCTTGCCCCACAGCACCCAGGTGTCGCGGCGGCCCTCCTTGCCCTTGCTGGGCGAGAACGGATTGAGCTCATGGAAGAACAGCACGCAGACGGCCAGAATGGCGCCGAGCTGAATCACGACCAGGAACATGTTCCAGAACGTCTCGCTCACGTTCATCTTGACGAACTCGTCCACCAAGATCATGTGACCGGTCGACGAGACGGGCAGCCATTCGGTGATGCCCTCGACCAGGCCCATGAAGGCAGATTTTAGAAGCTCGATGATATCCAAAGGGACCCCCTCGTTAGACACCCGCCGATATTGTTCTGCGGACGGTGCGGGCGATGTCCCATTATCAACCGTTCGGGCGCGTCTGCGCCTACCCTTACCAAAAAACTCGTCCGTTCACAGAATTGCGAGCGGTCAAACCCAAATCCTTGGGTATAACTGCAACAAGATAAAGTGTCCGGCGGCCACGCATCCGCGCCCGCCCGATGCACGAGCCCCACGCCCGTGCGATAGACCAAGGAGGAAACCATGAACGAGGGCTACACCAAGGTATTTGTTTCACTCGACGGTACTGAGCAGCAGGATTTTGTGCTCGCACGCGCCATCAAGGTCGCCGCGAACAACGGCGCCAAGCTAATCATCGGCCACGTTATCGATTCCACGGCGCTCGAGAGCGCCGGTTCCTATCCGGTCGATCTGGTCAACGGCCTAGAGGAGGCATTTAAGAACTCCATCGCCAAGCAGCTCGAAGAGGCTAAGGCCAATCCCGACATCCCCGAGGTCGAGGTCATGATTCGCGCCGGCCGCATTCGCGAGACGCTCAAGGACGAGATGCTCGACGTGGTTAAGCCCGACCTGGTGCTCTGCGGCGCCCGCGGCCTGTCCTCGATCAAGTATGCGCTGCTGGGTTCGATTTCGACGTTCCTGCTGCGCAATACGGACTGCGACATCTTGGTCGTGAAGTAGGTTCCTTCCCGCCGGCGCAAGGCCTGCGGGGTTATCACGCCGACGTCCTCGCCGCTTCGCGGCTGCGGGATGTCGGCTTAGATAACCCCTCCCGGCCTTGCGCCTTCGTCACCGTACTTCAGCGAGTTGGCTGATGGAAAAATGGTGTGCCGCCCCGTTTGGGGCGGCACGTTTTGTTTGGACGGGCGTTTGCCGTGTGCGTTACTCGAAGTATTGGAACTTGTTGGTTGAGAAGGCGAATGTTACGACGAAGCCTTTGCCGGAGTCGGATGCTGCGGTGACGTCGATGCCCATCTTGGAGCACAGGCGCGCCACCAGGTAGAGGCCGATGCCTGTTGCGCGCTTGGTGGTGCGACCGTTGTCGCCGGTGAAGCCCTTCTCGAACACGCGGGGCAGGTCGGCCGCGCTTACGCCGCAGCCATTGTCGGCGACGGTAAGCTCGATGCGCTCGCTTGCCAGACCCTCGTCCAGCAACGCACCCGAAAACACGATCTTTGCGCCGTCCTCACGCGCATATTTAATGCTGTTCTGAATGAGCTGGCCCAGAATAAACTCGAGCCACTTCTCGTCGGTAAAGACCTCAAAGTCGAGGTTCTCGCACACCGGCGCCACGTGCGCCGCGATGAGCTCGCGCGCGTTGGCTTTAATCGCGCCCGTCACCAAGGTCTTGAGATCCCAGCGGCGAATCAGGTAGTCGCGCTCCACGACTTCCGAGCGCGCGTAGTACAGCGCCTGGTCGATATAGCGCTCCACGCGAGCCAGCTCGCGACCCAGGTCATCCACACGCGACAGGTCGTCTTCGCTGCCATCCAGGTTTTCCAAAATCAGATGGGCCGCCGCCAGGGGCAGCTTGGCCTCGTGGACCCAGCTCTCGATATAGTCGCGATAGTCATCGGTCTGACGCCGGCCTTCCGCCACTTCATCGCATGCCGCCTTGCCCACCCGGCGCAAGACCTCGTATTCGAGCTCGCCCTCGGCATAGGTCGGGCATTGCACCATCTCCTGCACCCATGCGGGACTCTCGAGCTCCTCTGCCGCGCGCTCCAACTGACGCAGAAAACGGCGACGGCGAGCGTACTCGATCACGATGCCGAGCATACCAAAGATGAAGGACACGCCAACCGCCACGACAACGATAGAAACGGGTGCGCCGGCGACCGTCAGCACAAAGCAGCTCAGCAGCACGCCGCACGTCCACACGGCGACGGGAAGCAGTGCATCTTTAAAGAACTTGCCAAACGACATAGCCGGCCCCTAGACCGAATAGCCTTGGCCGCGATGCGTGGTCAAATACCCCTTGATGCCGATTTTTTCGAGCGTGGTGCGCAGGCGGTTGATGTTGACGGTGAGCGTATTGTCGTCCACGAAGGCGTCGGAGTCCCACAGGTCCTGCATGATGGCCGAGCGCGAGACGATCTTGCCCGCACGGCTCAGAAGCAGCGAGAGGATGCGCAGCTCGTTTTTGGTGAGCTCGGTACTGGTGCCGGATGCCGTATTGGTGACCATGGAGCGAGCGAGATCGAGCTCCAGGCCCTTGTGGACAAGTGTGCTGCGCTCGCCCGCCGCCGCGGTGCGACGCAGCAAGGCATTGATGCGCGCCACGAGCACGCGCGCGCTATAGGGCTTGGGAACAAAGTCGTCCGCGCCGAGCGTCATGGCCATGACCTCGTCGATCTCGGTCGCGCGCGACGTGAGGACGATGATGGGAACCTCGGATTCGCGGCGAACCTCATGGCAGATATGCTGGCCGTCCTTGACGGGAAGCGTGAGGTCGAGCAGCACCAGGTCGGGCGCGGCGGCGAGAATATCGCGCGAGACATGCTCAAACGATTCGCAGGCCTCGACCTCAAAACCGGCACGGGCAAGGATGTCGGCAAGCTCGCGACGAATGGGCTCGTCGTCCTCAACGATATAGATTAGCGCCATGGATTCCGCCCCCCTCTTGGTTGTCTTGCCCCATTATGACCGCGGATCCGCAGATACGCGCCTCACGCGGCACCAAAGTGACAGAACTGTTCGCGAGTGGCAGAGGCTTGCCTCTCGCTCGCGACGAGCACGGGAATTAAATGAGTTTTTAATCCCCGTCCCAGAAACATCATTTAGCGGCGGGCACGGAGCTTTTCGTAGCCTTCGGCGAAGAAGGCGACCGTGGCGGCGTCGGAGTCGGCGGCGTCGGAGTCGGCGGCGTCGGAGTCGGCGGCGGCAACCACACCGTGCTCGTCGCTCACCAGAAACAGCGCACCCTTGAGCTGCGCGGGAATGTCTACGCGCGTGACCGGGATGCCCTTGGTCTGGGCCAGCTGCTCGATGAGTGTCGCCGTGCCGCACAGGCACTCGTCCGCTGGCGCCACAAAGGCAAGCTCGCCGTTGTTGACGGCGGCGAGCAACTCGGGCGCCACGCCGGTCTCGTCGGCCTCGGAGCGGGCCTCGGCGGAACGGGCACGCAGCGCCTTGGCCGACGTATCGGCGAGCGGCTCGTATTCCCCCACCGTCATGGCGGCGTTGCCGTTGATGTCGATCACCAGCATGAGTACGCCGTCGTGCGCAGTGTAATCGCCCTCGGCAAGCGACCACTCAACGTGCTGTTTGGCCCAGCTGAGCATGTTATGGGTAAGCGGCTCGCCCTGCACCAGGCGCTCGGACAGTGCGCGAATGTGGCGGTTGAGCATGGGCACCTTTTTATTGGACATGCGCCAACGACAGATGAGCGCGGGCTTGTCGAGCGTGAACTTCTCGACCGCCTCCTGATTGGCGCAAAAGTCCTCGTACGCACGCTGATCCTCGGCATTGCCAAACAGCTCGGCATCATCCACAACGGTCATATCCAACCTTTCTCAAAAACATACACCGCACCGTTATACCCAAAAAAGCCGCCCGCACCAACCGGCACGGACGGCAATAGATAGCTTTAGTTCGGGTCGAGCCAATACCACTGGTGGAGCACAAGTCAGCGAGCCGGCACCAAGTGCCTCAGGTCGCCGTGAAAGAGGAGCGACACGTACTTCTGTACGCGAGCGACGGTTTGAGCGGCGAGATGAGGTGCTTGGGGCCGGCGCAGCGTCGAGCAGTTACGCGGTTTGGTAAAACCGCGTAACGATATTAGTGACGGAAATGCCTGGCTCCGGTGAACACCATCGCGATGCCATGCTCATTGCAGGCCTGGATGCTCTCGTCGTCGCGCTTGGAGCCGCCGGGCTGAATGATGCAGGTCACGCCGTGCGCGGCAAGCACGTCGACGTTGTCGCGGAACGGGAAGAACGCGTCGCTTGCACAGGCAAAGCCGCCCTTCTCCACGCCCTCGCGCTCGCAGAAGTCCTCGGCGCGTTCGCAGGCCAGCAGTGCGGAGTCAACGCGGTTGGGCTGACCCGGACCCATGCCAATGCCGGCCTTGCCCTTGGAGACCAGGATGGCGTTGGACTTGACGCCCTTGCAGACCTTCCAGGCAAACTCGAGCTCGGCCATCTCGGCGTCGGTGGGCTTGCGGTCGGTGGGGAACGTAAAGGTCGCGGGGTCCTCGGTCACGTGGTCGACTTCCTGCACCAGCATGCCGCCGTCGACGGAGCGCAGCTCCACCTGGGCGCCGTGGTCCACGCCGCCGGTAGCCAACACGCGCAGGTTGGGGCGCTTGGCCATGCGCTCGAGCGCCTCGTCGGTGTAGCTCGGGGCGATGATGACCTCGACGAACTGCTTGTTCTGATCGGCAAAGTGCTCAACCAGCTCAAAGGGAACCTCGCGGTTGCAGGCGATGATGCCGCCAAAGGCGCTCTTGGGATCGCAGGCGAAGGCGCGATCGTAGGCGGCCGTGATGTCCTCGGCAACGGCGGAACCGCAGGGGTTTTGGTGCTTGAGGATCACGCAGGCCGGCTCGTCGAACTCGCGGACCAGGTTCCAGGCGGCGTCGGCATCCAGATAGTTGTTGTAGCTGAGCGGCTTGCCCTGGATCTGCTCGGAGCCCACGAGCGGGAACTGCGAGCTCGCGGTGTTCTCGCAGCCCTCGGCAAAGCGATAGACCGTGGCCTTCTGCTGCGGGTTCTCGCCATAGCGCAGGTCGTCGACCTTCTCCAGCGAAATCTCGAGCTTGGCAGAGGTGTCCGCCACGTCGCTTGCCTGGGCGGCAAGCCAACGGGAGATAGCCGTGTCGTAGGCGGCGGTGGTCTGGTAGACCTTCACCTGCAGGCGACGACGGGTGGAAAGCGTGGTGCAGCCACCGGTCTCGTGCATCTCGGCCAGGACGGCATCATAGTCGGCCGGGTCGGAGATGACGGTAACGCTCGCGGCGTTCTTGGCAGCAGAGCGCAGCATGGAGGGGCCACCGATGTCGATGTGCTCGATAGCGTCCGCGAAGGTGACCTCGGGGTTGGCAACGGTCTTCTCGAACTCGTACAGGTTGACGACGACCAGGTCGATCAGCTTAATGCCGTGCTGAGCCGCCTCCTGCATGTGCTGCTCGGAATCGCGGCGGGCCAGCAGCGCGCCATGAACCTTGGGGTGCAGGGTCTTAACGCGGCCGTCCATCATCTCGGGATAGCCCGTGAACTCCTCGATGGGGGTTACGGGAATGCCCGCGTCCTCGATGGCACGAGCCGTGCCGCCCGTAGAGATGATCTCGACGCCAAAGTCGTCAACCAGCGTCCGTGCGAAATCGACGACGCCCGTCTTATCGGTAACCGAGATCAACGCGCGTGCGATCTTCACATCAGATCCCATGCAGTCCTCCTGTCTGGTACGCCGCCGTGCTCTGTGAGTCGGTGATACGTCGATCTGCAGCGCTCGCGCAGCGGCATTGAAAATACTGATTCAATGTAGCGCATCGAGCGCATCGATGCACCCCGCAACGGGCGCATGTGCAGAAAAAGTTTGCGAGCGGAGGGGATGGGCATGGCACCGGGCACGGTGAGTTCATGGAACACAGGGGCACCATAATTAGATGCCAATGGCGTGGTAGAACTGTGCTCGATATGCATCCGCAAAAGAAAGAGGCACCATGGTCTCGCGGGTTCTCTACCGACCGTTTGATACCGAAGACTTCGACGCCATCGCGCTGATTCTGCAGCAGCTTTGGCATAACAATTCGGATAACGATGAGTACAACCGCCTTGAGGCCGCGTGCGACCTCGCCTATTGCCTTTCGTCGTCGACGTTTTCACAGGTTGCCGTAATCGACGGTCAGGCGCGTGGCATTTCGCTCGCGCGTGCGGGACAGAGCTCCGGCGCCACTATCAACGAGCATTGGATGGATACCGAACGCGCGCTGCTATCGCAGATGCGTGAGCTGGAGCCCGATGCCTGCGCCGAGTACCTCTCGTTTGTGCGCGCAACCATCCGAACCAACAACCGCCTGCTCGAGAGCAGCCCGTTGCCGCACGACAACGAGGTCACGCTGCTTGCCGTGGATCGCGATGTCCATGGCCTGGGCGTTGGCACGGTTCTGCTCGATGCCGCCGTCTCGCACCTGTCCTCGCTTGGAGCGACGAGGGCGCACCTGTACACCGACTCCAACTGCTCGTGGAAGTTCTACGAGCTGCACGGCTTTAAGCGCACGGCCACGCACCGCGCCAACCGCGAAGAGCGCCGTCACGACATGCCGCGCGAAAGCTTCCTCTACGAACTCGATCTAACAGCCTAAACCTGGCAGCCATACCTAGTCATTCAGGAACGTCCCCAGTGACTAGTCGTTGGGGACAGTCTTCGTAGGTAGCGCATAAAAATGGGATGGATCCGTCGGCAGTCGCCGGAGAAGATCCATCCCAAAAATCAGAACTCGCTAGAACGTTCCGCCGCCGCCTCCGCCGACGCCGCCGCCTCCGCCGCCCGAGAAGCCGCCGCCTCCGCCGCCGCCCGAGCTGTCGGAACTCGAAGCCAGCTCACGGATGCTCTCGTGATACACGTCATCGAACGAATCGAGCGGAGACTCGATACCGTAATGATGGTAGTACCACCAGTAGCAGGGATAATTGTCATAGAAGCCGTCAGCCTCGCGCACCTCGGGCGGCACGGCCTCGGCCAGCTGTCGCAGCACTTCTTTCGAAACGCCCAGGGCAACGCCCATCACCAGCAGCTTGTTCCACAGCACCAAATCGCCGGGGACGGCTTCCTTTAGACGCGTGAAGTCCTCGAGCCAATGCTTAAGTGCCTTGCAGCGAGCCGCCACCTCGGCGCCCTCCGGCGTAAAGCGGCGGAACGTAAGGCCCACGCCGATACCCACCAGCACAATCGGCACCGAGATAACCGCGGCGATAATGTTCGCCTGTGCGCCATCGGTAAAGAAGATGGATCCCACGGGAACAAAGGCAATCAGGACACCAAGAACCAGGCAAAACACCATTGCAACAATGCCGTCCGAGGCAACGTACTCGCTATCGGCCAACTTGCCCTTAACGTTGTTCTGATAGTCCTCGAGCTTGTCGCCCACGGGTGTAGCGTGCTGCTTGACGTAGTGCTGCAGCTCGTCAAACGTGCGCGAGCGATCGCCGTTCTCGTCGGGCTTAGCACCGGCAAAGAAGACCTTGAGCACCATGCGGTCAATGCCCTTGGCCGACTTCCAGCCCGCATCACTCACCGTCACGCGATACGTCTGCTCTTCTTTTTCACGCCCCAACAGGCCCTTCTTGGCCTTGGTCACGGTCGCCTGCTCCAGCTTGATCACACGGTCGTCAGTGAGCTTCATGAGCGTGGCGATATATGCCTGATCGGGCACCTCGTTCCAGCTCATGAGGGCCGAAAGCACGGCGGGATGGTCGGCCGAAGGCACATCGCGGAAATATTCGTCCTGGAAAAGCGGCTTGGGCTTGCGCTTGCGCAGCTTGAGCATAACGATTGTGCCGGTAAAGGCCACCGCCGCAACAACACTTAGCACGGCAAGTGAATTGGCAATCATGCGAGTGTGAGCGCGGCGGGCGTTAGCCTCGTCGGCCCATTCCTTCTCTTCGCTCATGATCGTTGACATGCGCTCTTCGCCCGAAGCGGTAAGCTGCGGCACCCAGTCGCTAGGGAAGGCGATGCGTGCCTCGGCAAATTCGCCCTGATGCACACAGGGAATGGTATAGGTGACCATGGGTGCGTCCGCATCGAGCGATACATCGCCCGTCAGCGGGCCGTGGCCCCATGCGCGGAAGTTATCGCCCTTGACGGCCGCCGTCCCGGCAGCGGCATTTGCGAAGCGCACTTCCATCTCGACATCGTCGGAATCCGCAGACCAGCCGTCGCCCACGAACTTCCAGTAGAGCTCGGCGGTATCGGCCCAGTTCATAACCGCACCGGTCATGGTGTAGCTCACGTAATAGATCGCGCTGTCGCCGCTCTCGTGGGGGCTGAACACCTTAATCCTTACGCCGTCACCGGTCTGCTCGACCGTGTAGACGCCAGAATCGCCCTTGTTCGCGCTATCGACTTTGTTAAACGCGGTGTCCTCTTCCTCGACACTCAGCACGTCGACGCCCGCCGTGCCGCCCTGCTGGTTGGTGCCCGTATTGATCTCCCAAAACACGCCGTTGATGTCGTCGTCGAAATCAAACTGGCGTCCCTCGACAACGGTCAGCGATCCATCGGCCTCAACCGTGGCACTGATATAGGTTTGGGTCATGGAATAACCGTCGGCGTGTGCGGCGGCGGGCAGTAGCAGCAATGCAAGCGCGACGAGTGCGCAGACGGAAGCAAATCGCGCAAACAGGCGGCGCTGCCGACAGGTTTTGGCAACGGGGTCGTTCATGGGCACATCCTTTGTCTGTGATACCAGCAACGCCATTGTCCCACGTTTACGGGCGCACATGACGAACATCTAGGCCAGCGGAGTATCAAACGGGACGAAAGTCACGCCCGCGGCCGGCACCTGGGGACGTTCCTTATCTGCCGGCAATCTGGGACACTCCTTGGCATGGCCTGCGCCAGCAATAGATACCACTTCACAGCTCTGTCACAGGTGTAGCGGCTTTGTGTGGGTGCGGCACGCGCTGATTGAGCCGCCAGCCGAGGGGCATAAAGCAGTTGAGCGAAAACGGTTTGCCCCTTTGCCGTTCGCTCGAGGATCATGTCCCCCTTTTCCGCGGAAACCCCGGCAGTTGCGAAGAGCTGCCGGGGTTTCTGTCGTTTGTGAGGCTAAGTCGGTACGCAGCGATCGAGACCTTGAGCCGCAAACCCACCGTGCGCAATGCGCACCGCCGCCAACTTGTGAGCGCGGCAACGCCTTCCCTGCCAAGCCCCGCGCTATACTCGTCCGCATGGATATCAAAACACGCAACATAGCAACGCCCGCCGCGGACGCGGGGGCGACGCCACCCGCCTCCGCCCCCGCGCCCGTCGTGGGCCGTTTCGCCCCGTCGCCCTCGGGCCGCATGCACCTGGGCAACGTGTTCAGCTGCCTGTGCTCGTGGCTTTCGGCCCGCAGCCAGGGCGGCAGCATCGTGCTGCGCATCGAGGACCTGGACGATCGCTGCAAGCGCCCGGAACTTGCCGCTCAACTGATTGACGATCTGACCTGGCTGGGGCTCGAGTGGGACGAAGGCCCCTACTACCAGCACGATCGCCTGGATCTGTACGAGGACGCCCTGCGCCAGCTGCAAGACGCCGGCCTCACCTATCCCTGTTTTTGCACGCGTGCCGAACTCCACGCCGCGAGCGCGCCGCACGCCAGCGACGGCACGCCCATCTACCGCGGCGCCTGCAGAGGTCTTTCTGCTGATGAAATCACCCGCCGCAGTGCCCTGCGTGCTCCGGCCACGCGCCTGCGCGTGCCCACCGTCGACGACCTCGCCAGCGACGTGATCGAATTCGTGGACCGCACGTACGGAGCCCAATGCGAAGCACTCGCCACCGAGTGCGGTGACTTTTTGGTGCGCCGCAGCGACGGCGTGTTTGCCTATCAGCTGGCCGTGGTGGTCGACGACGCTGCCATGGGCGTCACCGAGATCGTACGCGGATGCGACCTGCTTGGTTCCACGCCGCGCCAGATCTATCTGCAACATCTGCTGGGACTGCCCACGCCGCACTACGCGCACATTCCGCTGCTCATGTCACCGGACGGCCGCCGCCTTTCCAAGCGCGATCGCGATCTGGACCTGGGCGAGCTCCGCACCCGCTTTGGCACACCCGAGGCACTGTTGGGATGGCTCGCCGGGCAAACAGGCATCGCGCCGGACACCACGCCGCGTACCGCCGAGCAGCTGGTCGAGCACTTTAGCTGGGACGTCATCCGCGCGCATCGGGAGAACATCACTGTAACGGTCGAGTAGCCAGCCACCCCGCCTCTACGCAACATCCCAGGGCTGGAGTTCGTCGCCCAAGCGAACGATGCAGTCGTAGAGCACGGTGTGACGCTCGGCCGGGTTGGTATCCCGATGAAAATGCCCGTAGTACCAGCGCTTGTAGTCCAGGTGGTCCTCCAGCTCATCGAAAAACGTGGTGAGTCGATCGACATCGGGATAATTCCAGCCAGGTGCCGGGTAAAGCGTGGGCGAAAGCATGCGCGTGGAGCAGGTATGGGTGATCGCATAGTCGACCTTCCAGCCCACGCTGTCGAGCTTTGCCCGCGCCTCCTCAAAGTTGCGCTCGTCCGGCAGCTCCTGCGGCCACCAGCTGGAATACGGAATGCGGCATTCCTTATCCACGCTCGTGGCGCCGCCCATGGTAAAGATCGTTGAGCCGTCGAGCTCAAAAACCTCACCGCGCGTCAGGCGTCGGATGGGCGAGGTGTCCGACAGACGCTGCGTCAGGCCTCCGTGCCACAGCTCCATGGGGCGCTCCGACCAGTGATCGAAACGCTCATGGTTGCCGTCGACAAACAGCACGGTATAGGGGCGCGACTCAAGCCAGGCGATGTCGGCACATTCCTCGGCAGAGAAATCCCACGGAAAGCCAAAGTCGCCCGCGATGATGAGATAGTCGTCACTTGTCAGACCATCTCCAAGATCCCAGTCGCGAAGCTTTTGCATGTCGGCGCCGCCGTGAATATCGCCCGTCACATAGACCGTCATCGGATCACCACTTCCCTGTAAGTCGCTAGCCCACATTCTGCACGATCACTAAGCCAACCGTTCCAGCCCTTCTATCCTTTGGGACCTACCCCTCGTTCTTCCATCCAAACGGGTCAAGCACCCAAAAAATCAGATCGAGCACGCCGCCGGTCATCATGGCGCCGGCAAGGGCCATGCAAACGTGCAGGGAACTGGCACTTCGGAGCACGTCGAATGGCCCCAGAACAGCCAGCAGCGCGACCGCTGCGCCGGCTACGCACAGCGCGAGGCACGGCCCCGCGTCCTTAACGCACTTCTTTGCGAGATGCTTTGCGTTGTCACTCATCAATATCGAACTCCTTAGAGGGTCGTTGTTTGGGTACATGCCTCCGCGGCAGAGCAGGGCGGCAGGGTAAGTGTCACATGTCGTGCGGACATCAATGGAGAAACCGCCTGCTCGACCAACCTTTGACGCCGTTTTGCACCGGCACCACATCCCCCGCTATCGAGGTCTAATACTTTTCCCACCGCTACCCAAAAACTCATCCAACATTAATCTTGGCTCAAGAATCGCTTAATCTATAACCTGCACTATAGAGTTCGACCAAGGGCGGGGCGGCGCCACGCAGGCCGCCGAACGCAACGCTCGCGCCCGGGCAGATCGCCCGGCGTCGCGCCCATCGAACGAAAGGACAGGTCATGGACGACCTCGAAAAAGTTGAAACCATCCGCACCAAGTGCAACGTGAGCTACACCGATGCCAAGGCGGCGCTCGACGCCGCCGACGGCAACGTTTTGGACGCCATCATTTGGCTCGAGTCGCAGGGCAAGACCCGGACCACATCAGCGCATGCCGCCACCGAGTCTGAGCCGGTCGATGAGCCCTCGGCCGAGATGATCGCCGCGCAGGCCGCCTACGAAAAGTCGAGCGAAAAGACCGACTTCTCCAAGAAGATGGACAGCGTATGGGAGTACCTCAAAAAGCTCTTCCGCCTGAGCCTGGACACCAAGTTTATCGCCACGCGCCGCGATGCGATCATCCTCAACATCCCCATCCTGATCCCCATCATCGCCCTGTTTGCCTGGGGCGCTACGATTTGGCTAATGCTGATTGGCCTGTTCTTTGGCATGCGCTACCGCATCGACAGCGACGGCGACGTGCCCGGCAGCATCAACAACCTTATGAATCACGCCGCCGATGCCGCGGACGACATCAAGCAAAATCTGAACGACGACAAGTAATCGCAAACGGGGGCACGCATGGCACGGATCCTGATCGTAGAGGACGAGGAGAAAATCGCCCGCTTTGTGACGCTCGAGCTGGAGCACGAGGGCTACCAGGTGGAACACGCCGCCGATGGCCGCACCGCCGTGGACCTGGCGCTGGAGCGCAACTACGATCTTATTCTGCTCGATGTGCTGTTGCCGCAGCTCAACGGCATGGAGGTCCTGCGGCGCGTCCGCAAGCACAAGGATGTGCCGGTGATAATGGTCACCGCGCGCGATGCCGTGATGGACAAGGTGGCCGGGCTCGATGCCGGCGCCGACGATTACCTGACCAAGCCGTTTGCGATTGAGGAGCTGTTCGCACGGATCCGCGTGGCGTTGAAGCGCTCGGAGGCCGTGCGGGCGGCTTCAGGCGTTGGCGGCATCGGGACGGGCGCGGCAGGCGGCACGGGTGTCGGCGCCACTGCGATGCCCCCGGTCAGTGACTCGCCCCAGGTTTCCGCCTCGCTCTCCCCCGCCACGCTCGCCGTCGGCTCGG
>DAIMBN010000082.1:0-4367 GCA_036718335.1 Coriobacteriaceae bacterium | reverse complement strand
TGGGACGTTCCGCCCGTCATCACCTACGTGTCGCGCCAGGCCGAGCTCGCGCCCAACGAGGCATGCAAGACCTTCAACATGGGCGTTGGCCTGTGCCTGATCGTCGCCCCCGAGGACGAGGCCGCGGTGACCGAGGCTCTGGTCGCGCTGGGCGAGAAGCCGTTCCGCGTGGGCGAGTGCGTCGAGGGTTCCGGTAAGGTCGTGTACTCCGATGAGCGCTAACGAGCAGATGACTGCTGCCGAGGGCCTGGATTTTGTGCCCTATACCCGTCCGACTGGCACCGATACGGCCGAGCCGCTCAAGATCGGTGTGCTCATCAGCGGTTCGGGTACCAACCTGCAGGCGCTGATCGACCTGATCGCTGCCGGCAAGCTCAACGCTTCGATTGAGCTTGTGGTGTCGAGCCGTCCTTCGGCTAAGGGTTTGCAGCGCGCTGAGCGCGCGGGCATCCAGACGCTCACACTGTCCAAGGATGTCTATGCCGACCCTATTGCCGCCGACGAGATCATCGCGCACGAGCTTCTCGAGCGCGGCTGCGAGTATGTGGTCATGGCCGGCTACATGCGCATGGTGCACACGCCGCTGCTGGCGGCGTTTCCCAACCGCGTGGTCAACTTGCATCCGGCGCTGCTGCCGAGCTTTACCGGTGCGCATGCGATTGACGACGCCTTTGCGCGCGGCGTCAAGGTAACTGGCGTGACCGTGCATTTTGCCAACGAGATCTACGACAACGGTCCCATCATCGCCCAGCGCGCGCTGGCTGTCGAGGAAGGTTGGGATGTCGACACGCTCGAGGAGCACATCCACGCGATTGAGCACGTGCTGTATCCCGAGGTTGTTCAGATGCTCGCCGACGGTCGTGTCCACGTGCTGGAGAGCGGCAAGGTCGCAATTGATGCACCCCGCGGCTAGCGGTGCACAGTACAATTTAGCCGAGTAGTCAGGGTGGTCATTGGCGCCAAGGCGCGCGTGGCCACCTTTTGTTTTTGGTAGTCACCTGCGACGTTCTTTAACGACTGGCCATTCAAGAACGTCGCAGGTGACTAGATGAGAGAGGTGAGCGCATGGCGGATAACGAAGCGCTGTTTACGCCTGAGCTGGTGTTTTTTGATTGGGAGTGTGCAACGCCGGATGAGGTGTTTGCGCGGCTCGAGGGCGAGCTTGCCCCGCGCGGCTACATTGCATCCGGTTGGCTCGACGCCGTTCGCACGCGCGAGGATGCCTATCCCACGGGTCTTGCCATGCCGGCGGCAAACATTGCCATTCCGCATACCGATCCGGGGTTTGTGGCCAAGCCCTATATCGCGGTGGTGAAGCCCGCCGCGTCCGTGACATTTAACGCTATGGCTGGCATGGGCGCTCCGGTGCCGGCGCAGATCGTCATCAATTTGGGTATTGCCGAGCCGGGCGGCCAGGTCGAGGCCTTGCAGGCGCTCATGAACATCTTTATGGACGCCGATGCCGCAGCCGACGTGCTCGGCCAGATCACACCCCAGGGCATGGTCGACGCCATTCGCCGCCACTTCTAAGGTGGGGCTGAGTCGGCACTTGGGGACGTTCCTTTTCTGCTGGCAGTAAGGGGCGGTCTCCAAGTGCCGGCATATAAAGAACGTCCCCAAGTGCCAAGTGCCACATCTGTCCCCTTTGCACCAAAATGGTGCAGATTAACCTGTCCCCAATGCACCAAGCGTGCCGCGGGGGCTGCGTTGTGACACAATGGCGTTTGTTCGATTCGTTATGCGAAAGGCCAACTATGGCAAATAAGAAAAAGAACTCCGAGGCCGCGCCGACGCCCGAGCAGCAGGCCCGCGCTGCCTCCAGCTCTCGCAAGAAGCAGCGCAAGACGTACGTGTCTAAGACCGTCAAGATCGTCCTGGTGGTCATCGGTGTGCTGGCGATGCTGCTTTCCGTCTCGGCGATGGCGTGCTCCGGCCTTATGTCGCAGGCCGAGGACACCTCGGGCTACAAGCTGACCGGCGGTGTTGCTGCAACTATCAACGGCACCAACCTCACCGAGGACACCGTGACCAAGCAGATCATGAGCATGCGCACGTCCTACGGCTACACCAAGGACAAGGACTGGGCGCAGTATCTGGTCGACAACGACCTGACGCCCAAGAAGTACCGCAAGCAACTCATCGACTCCTACACGCAGCAGATTCTGCTTCAGCAGGCACAGAAGGAGAACGGCGTGACGGTGTCGGACGAGGAGGTCGAGAAGGCTTGGAAGGACGCGTGCAAGAGCGCGGGCGGTGCCAAGGCCTTTAAGAAGACCCTCAAGACCTACGGCTATACCGAGGACACCTACAAGGACTCGCTCAAGGAGAGTCTGGCGCAGCAGAAACTCAAGGATGCGGTAGCGCCCACAAGCAAGCCCAAGGACAGCGAGATCGTCGATTACATCAACGAGAACCTGTCTAACTACAACGATGCTCGCCGCTCGTCGAACATCCTGATCAAGGTTGATTCCGACGCTTCCGACGAGGACAAGGCTGCCGCCAAGGCCAAGGCACAGGAGTGCCTGGACAAGATCAAATCCGGCGAGCTGAGCTTCGAGGACGCCGTGGAGCAGTATTCCGACGACACCGGCTCCAAGGAGAAGAAGGGCGATGTGGGCTGGGATAAGCTCACCACCTTTGTCGACAGCTACCAGACGGCGCTCGAGGGACTCAACAAGGGCGACGTGAGCGAAGTCGTCGAGTCGACCTATGGCTACCACATCATCAAGTGCACCGACTACTTCCATGTCGATAATCAGGTTGATGACATCAACCAGGTGCCCAAGGACATCAAAAAGTACGTCTCCAACGTGGTGAAGACGCAGGCGGCCAGCACCGCGTACAGCGAGTGGCTGGAGCAGTACAAGAAGGATGCCGACATCACCGTCAACCCCATGCCCAAGGACGTACCCTATAACGTGAGTCTGAAGGGCGTCACCAAGAGCTCGACCGACGATTCGTCGACGACTGAGTAATCATGGGGCGGTGCTCGCGCGAGCGCCGCCCACGCTATTAGAGAGGATTTGCAGATGACCAACGAAGAGCTGCAGAAGGAAATGATCGCCGCCATGAAGGCCAAGGACAAGGTTCGCCTGTCCATCATTCGCCAGGTTAAGGCCGAGGTGAAGAATATCGAGGTCAACGAGCGCCGCGACGTGACCGAGGAAGACGTCAACAGCATGATTAAGCGTCTGATTAAGCAGACGAGTGAGACGCTGGAGATGTCCATCAAGGCCGGCACCGACCAGGAGCGTACCGACAACCTGAACGAGCAGGTCAAGATTCTGGAGAGCCTGCTGCCCGCGCAGGTTTCGGGCGAGGAGCTCGAGGCTCTGATCGAGCAGGTTATCGCCGAGCTGGGCGCTACGTCCAAGAAGCAGATGGGCCAGGTCATGGGTGCCCTGGGCAAGGCCACCGGCGGCAACTTCGACAAGCCGGCAGCGGCAAAGATCGTCGGCGCAAAGCTTGCGTAAGGGCCGAGCGGTACATAGTTGATGTTGAGGGGGCGTGGCCGTCATGGTCGCACCCCTTTTTGCTGGGCTGGGCGCTCATTGGGGACAGACTTAAATGAGTGCCAAATGAGTAGGTACTCATTTAAGTCTGTCCCCAATGAGTGGGTTAAAGGTTGCGGGTTCTTTACGGGGATGTAGTGTGGGCTGCGAAAACGTGGTTCTTTCCGTACAATAGTTCAACTCGTGTAAACGCAGGGAAGGGACATTCATGGCAGACATGATCGAGATCAAGCATCTCAACAAGTACTTTGGCGACCTGCATGTGCTCAAAGATATCAACCTCACCGTCAAGCGCGGCGAGAAGCTCGTAATGATCGGGCCTTCCGGTTCGGGTAAGTCGACGCTCATCCGTTGCGTCGATTATCTGGAGGAGCCCACGTCGGGCGAGGTAGTCATCGACGGTACGCCGCTCACCAAAAAGAACCACCTGGAGATGGCTCGCAAGTATAGCTCCATGGTGTTTCAGCAGTTCAACCTGTATCCCAACATGACGGTGCTGGGCAACCTGACGCTCGCGCCCATCAAACTGCAAAAGAAGAGCAAGGAGGAGGCGACCGAGATCGCTATCGCCGCGCTCAAGCGTGTCGGCATGGCGCATAAGGCCGGCGAGTATCCGCAGAATCTCTCGGGCGGTCAGCAGCAGCGCATCGCCATCGCCCGTGCCCTGTGCACCAAGCAGCCCATCATCCTGTTTGACGAGCCGACCTCGGCACTCGACCCCGAGATGGTCCAGGAAGTTCTGGACGTCATGATCGAGCTCGCGCAGGAGGATATCACCATGATCTGCGTGACGCACGAGATGGGCTTTGCGCGCCAGGTGGCCGACCGCGTCATCTTTATGGAGGACGGCCGCAT
>DAIMBN010000081.1:0-4382 GCA_036718335.1 Coriobacteriaceae bacterium | reverse complement strand
GCTGTCGGATATCTACGCCATGGGCGGGCGGCCGAGCCATGCCATGAACCTGCTTTGCATACCCAGCTGCCTGGGCGTCGAGGTCGCCGGTCAGATTCTGGCGGGCGGCGCTGACAAGTGCGTCGAGGCCGGTTGCTCCATCGCGGGCGGTCACACCATCAACGATGACGAGCCCAAGTACGGCCTGTCCGTGAGCGGTTTTGTCGCGCTCGACCGCATGCTCGCCAACAGCGGCGCGCGCGTGGGCGATGTCCTGCTGCTGACCAAGGCGATCGGCTCGGGCATCATCACCACGGCCATTAAGGGCGAGCTCGTCGAGCAGGACGAGGCCGCAGCCATGTTTGACTCGATGCGCACCCTCAACGAGGCCCCGATTCGTTTGGCCGAGGGGCTCGAGCTTCACGGCTGCACCGACATTACGGGCTTTGGCCTGATCGGGCACGCGTGCGAGATGGCCGAGGGCTCGGGCGTGCAGATTGAGCTTGCGTCGGGGGCGGTGCCGCTCTTTGACCAGGTGCTCGACATGGCGCGTCTGGGCATTATCCCCGCTGGCTCCTACCGCAACCAGGACTTCTTTGGCCCGCGTGTGGCTGCCGACGAGGACCTGGAGCCGGGCATGCTGGATGCGCTGTACGATCCACAGACCTCGGGCGGCTTGCTCATCGCGGCACCCGCTGCCGATGTGGATGAGCTTGCGCGCCGTCTGCATGCCGAGGGGCGCGTTGCCGCCACAATCGGCCGCGTGTGCGAGCCGGTGCCAGGCGGTCCTGCCGTCCACATTGTCCGTTAACGACACGTTTATTGAACTATGCACCGTTCTAAAACGATTTATTCGAAAGGAATTTACTATGTCTACCAAGATTGATGTCAATGCCATGGGCGATGCCTGCCCGCTGCCCGTCGTCAAGACGCTCAAGGCCCTCAAGCAGCTCGATGGCGAGGGCGTTGTCGTGACCTCGGTCGACAACGAGACCGCCGTCAAGAACATCTCCAAGATGGCGCAGGAAAAGGGCTGCACAGCCTCGGTCGAGAAGGTTTCTGACGCCGAGTGGCACGTGACCGTGGCGACCTCTGGCGCCGTTGTCGTTGCGGACCCCGAGCAGGATGGCGCTGCCTTCTGTGATGCCAGCGCCGGCAAGGGCAAGCTCGTCATTTCCGTCTACACCGACTGCATGGGCCGTGGCGACGACGAGCTGGGCCACAAGCTCATGAAGGCCTTTATCTTTGCCGTGACGCAGCAGGAGGAGCTGCCCGCGACCATGCTGTTCTACAACGGTGGCGCCAAGCTCACCGTCGAGGGCTCTCCGGTGCTCGACGACCTGAAGGGCCTGGCCGAGCAGGGCGTCGAGATCCTTACCTGTGGCACCTGCCTCGACCACTATGGCATTAAGGACCAGCTTGCCGTGGGCGAGGTCACGAACATGTACGTGATCGTGGAGAAGATGGAGCAGGCCGTGCGCGTTGTGCGCCCGTAGCGTATTGGTTGGAGTTGCCATGAGGGAGAAGCGCCCGGCGCTTGTCATCACGTTTCCCACCACGGCGGCCGCCATGGGTTGCGAGTCCCTGTGCGTCGAGCGCGGCCTTCCCGGGCGAACGATTCCCGTGCCCGGGGAGGTCGCTGCCGGCTGCGGTCTGGCGTGGAAGGCGTTGCCTGCCGATGAGGAACTGCTGCGCAGCGAGCTTACCGCGGCGGGCGTTCCTACCGAGGGCTATACCGTGATTGATATGTGGGAGGTCGTGCGATGATCTATCTGGATAACGCGGCGACGACCATGCACAAGCCGCAGACGGTCATTGATGCCGTGACGCAGGCGATGTGCTCGCTCGGCAATGCCGGGCGCGGCGCCACGTCGGGTGCCCTCGATGCCGCTCGTACGATTCACGCTTGCCGTGCCAAGCTCGCGCGCCTTTTGGGTTGCCCGAGGGCGAACCATGTGTGCTTTACGCCCAACTCAACCGCGGCGCTCAACACCGTCATCAATGGCGTGGTTCGCCCCGGCGACCGTGTGGTCACAACAGTGCTCGAGCACAACTCCGTGCTGCGTCCGCTCAACCGCTTGGCGGTAGAGCGGGGTGTGACCGTTGAGCACGCGGGCTGCGACGCGAACGGCGCGCTCGACTACGACGAGCTCGAACGGCTGGTCACGCCCGGTACGCGTGCCGTGGTGGTGACGCACGCCTCCAATGTGACCGGCAACGCGGCCGACATTGCACGCGTAGCCGCCATGGCCCATGCGGCCGGTGCACTCGTGATCGTCGATGCCTCGCAGTCTGCCGGCACGGCGCATATCGATATGCAAGCCATGGGGCTCGACGTCGTGTGCTTTACCGGCCACAAGGGGCTCATGGGTCCGCAGGGGACCGGTGGCCTGGCCGTGGCAGAGGGCATTGACGTGGCCCCTTGGGCCATGGGCGGCACGGGCGTGCACAGCTTCGATACGCTGCAGCCGCTTGAGTGGCCCACGCGCCTTGAGGCGGGCACGCTCAACGGTCATGGCATCGCGGGACTTTCCGCAGGTCTCGACTTTATCGAGGCACAAGGCGGGGTCGAGGCGATTGCTGCCCACGAGCGTGCGCTCGCTGATCGCTTCCTTGCCGGGGTGCGCAAGATTCCGGGGATTAAGCTCTACGGTGCGTTTGACCAACCCGCGCGCTCGGCGATCGTGTCGCTCAACGTGGGCGATATCGATTCGGCCGAGATTTCGGACGCGCTCATGCAAGGGTGGGGGATTGCGACGCGCCCCGGCGCCCATTGCGCCCCGCTCATGCACTGTGCGCTGGGGACCGAGCGCCAGGGCGTTGTCCGTTTCTCGTTTGGGTATTTCAACACGACCGAAGAAGTCGACACGGCTATCGATGCTCTGTGCGATTTAGCCTGCTAAAGCTGCTAGACCGTTTATACTTGCGGGACGGGTGTTTTTGCCCGTCCCGTTTTTGTTTCGACCCGAAAGGTGGTCCCATGGCTTCATCCGCCCCGCGCGGTCTGCGCTCCGACCATGTCGTCACCGTCGGCATCGCCCTGTTCTCGATGCTCTTTGGCGCCGGCAACCTCATTATTCCGCCGCTGCTGGCGCTGCAGGCAGGTTCTGCCACGCCGGTCGCCATGCTCGGCTTTCTGATTGCCGCCATCGGCCTGCCCGTCATGGGTTTTATCGCCGTGGCGCTTGCTGGAACGGCGCGCGAGCTTGCCGGCCGCGTGCACCCCAAGTTTGGTGAGTTCTTTGTCGCGGCGGTGTATCTGGCCATCGGCCCGTGCCTGGCCATTCCGCGCACGAGCTCCACGGCCTTCGAGATGCTGGTGCCGCTGCTGCCCGAGGGCGTCTCGCTCGGCACGGCTCGCCTGGTCTTTGCCATCGGGTTCTTCGTGGTCGCGTTTGCGCTCACGCTGCGCCCGGGTGTCATCACACGCGTACTCGGTCGCATTACGGGCCCCGCGCTCATTGCGCTCATCGTGCTGGTCGTGGGTGCTGCCGCGATCTCGCCTCTGGGACCGGCTGCCGCGCCTCAGGCTCCCTACGATGCGGGCGCCGCCGTGCAGGGCTTCCTGACCGGCTATCAGACCATGGACCTGCTCGCGTCGCTCGCCTTCGGCATCATCATTGCCGAGACCATCCACGAGTTGGGTGTTACCGATGACAAGCGCGTGGCCTTCGAGATTTCGCGCTCCGGTGTGATCGCCAGTGTGCTCATGGCCGTCATCTACTGCGGCCTGGCGCTTGCCGGCATGCAGCTCGGCACGGTCATGCCCGATGCCACTAACGGCGCCGCCATCCTCGCCCGCTCTGCCTCCATGCACTTTGGCCTTGTCGGCACGGTCGTGGTCTTTGCAATCTTTTTCCTCGCCTGCATGAACGTGTGCATCGGCCTCATCAGCTGCTGCTCGCGTTACTTCTGTGAGACGTATGTGGTCGAAGGGGGAGCGGAGGCCTCCGAGGAGGCCATGCGTCGTCCCTTTGCGATTCTCGCCTTTGTGTTCGCGGCGTTTTCGTGCGTGCTCTCCAACGTTGGCCTCGACGTGATCCTCATGTTCTCGGTGCCCATGCTCAACGCTCTGTATCCCGTCGCCATCGTGCTGGTGCTTATGGGCCTGGTGCATGGTTTTTGTGATGCGCATCCGCAGGTGTGGGTTTGGGTCGGCGGCGTTGTCGCGGTGCAGAGCGTAATCACTTCGGTCCGCGATGCGTTCTTTGCTGGCGCGTGGCTGCCGTTCGATGCGTTGCCGCTGGCAGATATCGGTGCTGCGTGGGCACCGGTTGCTGTGGCGGCGTTTGTGATCGGTCTGGTTCATAGCCAGTTTGTCACACATTCGAGGAGCTAGGGTTTCTGCGCTTGCACAGGCGGGGAGTCTCCCCTATAATTTCCTTCGCTTTGGGACACGCAAG
>DAIMBN010000080.1:524-4465 GCA_036718335.1 Coriobacteriaceae bacterium | reverse complement strand
CGGTCCGCTCGCGCCCGTCCACGACGAATATATCGCTCACCTCAATTGGATCGGGGAGCACGTTATCGCCCGCTCCCCCGCTGGGGACGAGCTGGCGCGTGGCATCTTTAAAACGGTCGATGGCTTTGGTCGCGCGTGCATCGAAACGGAAGACGGCTTTCGATCCTTCCATTTTGAGGAGGCATCGCTGCGTCCCTTGAGCGAATAGGGCGCCGCAACCACCTACTCGACAGCATTACCCCGCAGTCCAAACCATCATTCAAAACAAAAGGGCCCCGCTGCCGTTACGGCAGCGGGGCCCTTTAAGCTATGAGCGATATCGCTTAGAGCTTGATGTCGATGTCGACGCCAGCGGGGAGGTCGAGACGCATGAGCGAATCAACGGTGCCCGAGGTGGGGTCGAGGATGTCGATGAGGCGCTTGTGGGTGCGCATCTCGAACTGCTCACGGGAGTCCTTGTTCACGTGCGGCGAGCGGATAACCGTGTACAGGTTGCGCTCGGTGGGCAGGGGGACAGGACCGGAAACGCGAGCGCCGGTCTTCTGAGCGGTCTCGACGATGAGCTTCGCGGACTGATCGACGACCTCGTGATCATAGCCCTTGAGGCGAATGCGGATCTTCTGGGTAGCCAACTTAAACCTCCAAAGAGTGCGAGAGATGTTCTCGCGGATTACGTAACAGGGAGCTCGAACTTAGGCGTTCTTGCTCATGACCTCGTCCACGATGGACTTGGGCGCGGGCTCATAAGAGTCGAACTGCATCGTGTAGGATGCACGGCCCTGGGTCTGGGAGCGAAGGTCGGTAGCGTAACCGAACATCTCGCCCAGCGGCACCTTGGCACGGATGAGCTTGCTGTTCTTGCGATCCTCCATGCCCTCGATCTTGCCGCGGCGACCGGAGAGGTTGCCCATAACGTCGCCCATGTACTGCTCGGGGGTCTCGACCTCGACAGCCATGATCGGCTCGAGCAGCTGCGGATCGGACTTCTTGAGGGCGTCCTTGATAGCCATGGAACCGGCGATCTTGAAGGCGGCCTCGGAGGAGTCGACCTCGTGGTAAGAACCGTCGAACAGGGTGACCTTAACGTCGAGGACCGGGAAGCCGGCGATAACACCGGTGTTCAGGGCCTCCTGGATGCCCTTGTCGATGGACGGGATGTACTCCTTGGGCACGACGCCGCCGACGATAGCGTTGACGAACTCGTAGCCGAAGCCCTCCTCCATCTTCTCGAGCTTGATGACGGCGTGGCCATACTGACCGCGACCACCGGACTGACGGACGAACTTGCCCTCAGCCTTCTCGACGTCGTGACCAGCGGTCTCGCGGTAGGCAACCTGGGGCTTACCAACGTTAGCGTCAACCTTGAACTCGCGGAGCAGACGGTCGACGATGATCTCGAGGTGCAGCTCGCCCATGCCGGCGATGATGGTCTGGCCGGTCTCGTGGTTGGTGGACACCTGGAAGGTCGGGTCCTCCTCGGCGAGCTTGGTCAGAGCCAGGGACATCTTGTCCTGCTCGGCCTTGGTCTTGGGCTCGATGGCAACGTCGATAACGGGCTTAGCGAACTCGATCTTCTCGAGGACGATCTCCTTGCCCTCGGCGCACAGGGTGTCACCGGTGGTGGAGTTCTTGAAGCCGACGCAAGCGACGATGTCGCCGGCGGCAGCGTCGTCACGGTCGATACGCTCGGCGGCGTTCATCTCGAGGATGCGGCCGAGGCGCTCGCGCTGACCGTTGGAAGCGTTGACCACGTAGGAGCCGGACTCGGCACGGCCGGAGTAAACGCGGACATAGGTGAGCTTACCGACGAACGGGTCGGTCATGATCTTGAAGACCAGGCCGGAGAAGGGCTCGTCGAAGGAAGGATGACGCTGGATCTCCTCGCCGGTGTCCGGATCGGTACCGGTGACAGCCTCAACGTCGAGCGGGCTGGGCAGGTAGTCGACGACAGCGTCGAGCAGCTCCTGAACGCCCTTGTTCTTGTAGGCGGAGCCCACGAAGACGAGGTTGAGCTCGTTGGCCAGAACGCCCTTACGCAGAGCAGCCTTGAGCTCCTCGACGGTGAAGTCCTCCTCCATGAGGATCTTCTCCATGAGCTCGTCGTCAAAGCTGGCAGCAGCGTCGAGGAGCTCCTCGCGCTTGGTGGCAGCGATGTCGGCAAACTCAGCCGGAATCTCGTCCATCGGCTCGGGGTAGGTCATACCCTTCTCGTCGGCCTTGAAGTCCCATGCAGTCATGGTGACCAGGTCGATGACGCCCCAGAAGTTGTCCTCGGCGCCCATCGGGACCTGAGCGGCCACGGCGTTAGCGTCGAGACGATCCTTCATGGTCTCGATAGCGTTGAAGAAGTCAGCGCCCACGCGGTCATACTTATTGATGAAGGCGATGCGGGGGACGTTGAAGGTAGAAGCCTGACGCCAAACGGTCTCAGACTGGGGCTGAACGCCGGCAACGGCGTCGAAGACGGCGACAGCACCATCGAGGACGCGCAGGCAGCGCTCGACCTCGGCGGTGAAGTCAACGTGGCCCGGGGTGTCGATGATCTGGATGCGGTAGTCCTTACCGTCCTTGTTCCAGAAGCACGTGGTAGCAGCGGAGGTAATGGTTACGCCGCGCTCCTGCTCCTGAACCATCCAGTCCATGGTGGCAGCGCCCTCATGGACCTCACCGATCTTGTGGGTCTTACCGGTGTAGTAAAGAATACGCTCGGTCGTGGTGGTCTTACCGGCATCGATGTGGGCCATGATGCCGATGTTACGGGTATCGGAAAGCTTGTACTTAGGCTTAGCCATGTTAGTTCCTTACCTTAACTTACCAACGATAGTGAGAGAACGCGCGGTTGGCCTCGGCCATCTTGAAGACGTCCTCACGCTTCTTGACGGAAGCGCCCAGGCCGTTGGAAGCGTCGAGAATCTCGTTGGCGAGACGCTCGGCCATGGTCTTCTCCTTGCGAGCGCGGGAGAAGTTGACGATCCAGCGGATACCCAGAGCGGTGGAACGACGGGAGTTGACCTCCATCGGGACCTGATAGGTAGCGCCACCGACACGCTTGGGCTTAACCTCGAGCGTGGGCTTGACGTTGTCCATAGCCTTCTTGAAGGTAGCGAGAGCGTCGCCACCCTCGGACTTCTCGGCAACGATCTCGAAAGCGGTGTAAACGATGCGCTCAGCGGTGGCCTTCTTGCCGTCAAGAAGGACCTTGTTGATGAGCTGAGTCACCAGGCGGTTGTTGTAAACGGCGTCAGGCTGAACCTCACGACGATTAGCTGCTGCACGACGCGGCATGTGAAATCTCCTTAAGTGTCTACCGTGCGGCGCTTAGGCGGCACACGGCGAAAGAATCAAAACGTTATCTGGCTTATTTGGCCTTGGGGCGCTTAGCACCGTACTTGGAACGGGCCTGCATACGGTTCTGGACCGGAGCAGCGTCGTAGGCGCCACGGATGACGTGATAACGGACACCAGGGAGGTCACGGACACGACCGCCGCGAACGAGCACGATGGAGTGCTCCTGCAGGTTGTGGCCCTCACCCGGGATGTAAGCAGTAACTTCGATGCCGTTGACAAGGCGAACACGGGCAACCTTACGAAGAGCCGAGTTCGGCTTCTTGGGGCTCGTGGTGAAGACACGGGTGCACACGCCGCGCTTCTGGGAGTTGTGCTGCAGAGCAGCGTTCTTGGACTTCTTGGGCACGGAACGACGGCCCTGGCGAACCAGCTGGTTAATAGTAGGCAAAGCGTACTCCTTCTCGAATGATTCCAGCTTTCTGTAAAGTGCAACGGCTTGAATCGAGGGGTCAGCATCCCCCTACGAAACACGCAGTTCGATAGGATACGTGGCGTTAGCTATGCCGTCAACAGACCACGCCGCCGGGCGTATCCCAAAATAGGCACATTTCCGCAAAGCCTACACAAAAGGAATCCCTTCCTGTGCGCGGGAA
>DAIMBN010000080.1:0-514 GCA_036718335.1 Coriobacteriaceae bacterium | reverse complement strand
GGCTCGCACGGAGGCCACATTCAGTGGCCTCCGGCTCGTGCGGAACTCGCGACAAACTTAACCCCTGTGCCGCCCGGCCCGGGAATCCGACGTGCTCGTTGGGGCAACGTTCCCTTCCAAATAGGGACAGGTTTATTATGGTCGGTTTTATCTGGGGAAACGTCGCACTCCAGCGTTGATCTGCTCTCATCTGTCGCATGGAAATCGGCGGCGTCTTCGGAAGTATATCGCTCGGTCTAACCGTCCATTTAATGCAAAATGGGCCGCCTCCCCTAGTAGGAAGCGGCCCCAAATCTTACGAATAGACGATGGTAAAGGGTTCCGACGTTTCGGCGCCCCCTGTTGAAGTGCAGCGTGTGCCCTCAAGCGTTACTGAGACCACTTGGTCGACATCAATCAACTTCGTTGGCACCCAGATGTTCTCTCCGCTATTGCGCGTATAAGAAAAATATAAGTTGAACGCCCCTGCGTCGTCATCTTCGATAATCTGCTCCGATCCATCCTTGTAGGTAAC
>DAIMBN010000079.1:0-4485 GCA_036718335.1 Coriobacteriaceae bacterium | reverse complement strand
ACCAAACTCTATACATAAGAAACAGGCTCTCCTGTAAAAATGTCGGAAGCAATCGTAAAATTGCACAACAACGCCGCACCCGAAAGTCAAATGCGGCGTCTGCATCAATACCTATGTTGTATCGCTATGCGAATGGCTCGTCCTGCTGTATGGGAAACGTCACCGTAATGGTGGTTCCCACGCCCAACTCGCTCGACAGATCGAGCGTGGCGTGATGATACAGGGCCGCATGCTTGACAATGGCAAGCCCCAGACCGGTTCCGCCGCGCGCCTTGGACCTACTCTTGTCCACGCGATAGAACCGCTCAAATACCTTGCCCTGTTCTTCAGGCGCGATACCGATTCCCGTGTCGGCGACCGCAAGGAACGGATGGCCTTCGTCGTTGGTGCCGCACTGCAGCGTAACCGTACCGCCGGGTCGATTGTAGCGGATGGCGTTGCTTGCCAGATTATAGATGAGCTCGTCAATCAAGCGCGACACGCCCTCGATGACCACAGGCTTGGTCTCATGACTTATCGTCACATTCGCCTGACGGGCGACCTGTTCAAGACGCTGCTCAACCGCGTAGATGGCACGCGAGAGCTCAATAGGCTCCGTGGACCCAATGGGCACCGCCTCGCCCTCAGCTGCACGCTCGGCCTCGTCCAAGTTAGACAGCGTAAGGATATCGTTGACAAGCGCTGCCAAGCGGCCCGCCTCACGATAGATGCGACCGCCAAAGTTGCGCAGGTCGCCCTCGCCCTCGACCATGCCGTTTGCGATGAGCTCGGCATAGCCCGAAATCGCCGTAAGCGGCGTCTTGAGCTCATGGGTGATATTCGCCGTGAACTCGCGGCGCATACGGTCGTTGTCCGCTAGCACCGCCATTTGGCGCTTGAGTTCCTGGCGCTGCGACTCGATACGCTCAAGCATGGGGACCATCTCGGCATAGGCGTGCTCATAGCTACGGCGTGGGTGGTCCAAATCCACCTCTTGCAACGGCGCGATGATGGCACGGGACTCGCGGCGCGCCATAAAAAACGAGAGTACCGCACCCGCTGCTGCGATAAGCAGCATCGGCGCCACCATCGACAGCAAAATCGCCGCAACGCCAGGCTGGGCCTGCGCCAAGCGGACAACCTGGCCGTTATCAAGGGCGACGGCGCGATACAGCATAATCTCGTCGAGCGTAGAGCTTGCGCGCTCCGCGGAACCCAAACCACTCTCAAAGGCCTCGATGACCTCGGGGCGATCGCCATGGTTGGGCAGTGTGGAAGGCGACGCCTCGTTGTCGTAGGCAACCGATCCATCCTTGTTAATCAGCGTGATGCGCAAGTCCTCGCGATCGAGACTACGCAAGAACGGGATGGGTTCCTGCTGTTCGTCGAGAGCGGCAGCAATGAGCTCGGTTTCCTGCGCCAGATTGGCACTCGTGGCATCCGCCAAGGTGTTTTGCACAAAGAACGCACCCAGCACCGTAAACGCCACGATAACCGCCATGGCGCAGACAAAGATCGTCACAAAAACGCGGTGCGACAGCGTATGTTTTCCCTGGGGGGCGAAGACCACGGGTTACTCCTCCGATGCGGTGGCCGCGGTGTCGTCACCTTCGGCACCATCACCGGCAGAAGGCTCGGCCAAGCGGTAGCCCACGCCGCGCACGGTCTCGATGGCGCTGGCATGCTCGCCCAGTTTTTGGCGAAGCGTCTGCACGTGCACGTCAACGGTGCGCGAACCGCCGTCGAAGTCCCAGCCCCACACGCTCTGCAGCAACGACTCGCGGGTAAAGACCACGCCGGGCTTGCGCATGAGGTACTCGAGCAGGTCGAACTCGCGCAGGGTGAGCTTAAGCGACTCGCCGGCAACAGTCACCTCACGATGGCTGGGCGAGAGCACAATGTCGCCCACGCTGAGCACATCGCTTGCCTGTTTGACCATGCCGCCGCGACGCAGCAGTGCGCGGCAGCGGCTGGCGAGCTCCATGAGCGAAAACGGCTTAGTCAGGTAATCGTCGGCACCGCCATCGAGCGCCATCACCTTGTCGAGCTCGGTATCCTTGGCGGTAAGCATCATGATGGGCACCGTCGCCGTCAGGCGATCGGCACGCAGTCGACGCATAATCGCCAAGCCATCGGTATCGGGCAGCATGATGTCGAGCAGGACGGCATCGGGTACCCGTCGCGCCACGGCAGCCTTAAACTCACCGTCGCACGAAAAGCCTTCGGCCTCAATCCCCTGCTTGCGCAGCGCATAGACCGTCAAATCCCTGATGTTGTCATCGTCCTCGACGTAATAGATCATGTTGAACCCCTTTGCGGCCGGCATGACCGCATCTTAACCCTAAAGGTACCTTTACTAGATGGTATCAGCCAAAACGCCCCGTCAAATAATCCGCCGTGCGCGGATCGGTCGGATTCTTGAAGAGTTGCGCGGTGGGCGCGTGCTCCACCAGCTCACCCAGCAAAAAGAATGCGACCGAATCGGAGATACGCGCCGCCTGCTGCATATTGTGCGTAACGACCACGAGCGTGCAGGTCTCTTTGAGCTCGCAGGCCAGCTGCTCCACCACCAGCGTCGACACAGGATCGAGTGCCGAGGTCGGCTCGTCCATCAGCAGAATGTCGGGCTGCACGGCAAGTGCGCGGGCGATGCACAGACGCTGCTGCTGGCCGCCCGAAAGACCCAGACCCGACTCTTTGAGCTTGTCCTTGACCTCATCCCATAGCGCAGCGCGACGAAGGGAATCCTCGACCAGCTCGTCGAGCACGACGCGGTCGCGCACTCCCATGCCGCGAGGACCGTAGGCGACGTTGTCGTAGATGCTCATGGGAAACGGGTTGGGGCGCTGAAACACCATGCCCACGCGCTGGCGCAAGCGGCAGATGTCGTAGTCGCCCAGGATATCTTGACCATCGAGCGCAATCTTGCCCTCGATGCGGCAATCCTTGATGCCGTCGTTCATGCGGTTAAAGCAGCGCAGCAACGTGGACTTTCCGCAGCCCGAAGGCCCGATGAACGAGGTGATCTGCTTGTCGCGGATCTTGATATTCACGTCCTTGAGCGCATGATGGTCGCCATAGAACAGGTCGAGGCCCTCGACATCGATTCGCGTCGGCGAGGCGGCAAGATCCTCTGCCGTGGGGCGAGTCGCATCCCCAACCTCGCGCTCGTGCGCGGCCTCGGCCTGCGCTTTCATGAGTTCTTCAAGCTCCGTGGGCTCCACAGCCGCAGCAGCCGTCATACCGCATACCTCCACATCGATATCAATTCAGCAGTATCGATAGTAGGAATCGCGGCTCATATGCACGTGAGCGCATTGTCAAGTGTTTGTAAGGGCACACTGGCTATGCGGCGGGCAGCTCGATGGTGAATATCGTGTGTTCGGGCGTCGATTCACATGCAACGGTACCGCCGTGCGCGCATACGATCTCCTTGGCGATGGCAAGCCCCAGTCCAGCGCCGCCGCGATTGGTCGCACGCGCCGCATCCAGGCGATAGAACTTCTCAAAGATCACCTTGAGCTTTGCCTCAGGGATGGGATCGCCCTGATTGATAAAGCGCACGCGCACGCCACCGCCGTCCCGGCGTCTGGCCTCGATCGTGATGGTCGAGCCCTCATAGCTATAGGCAATAGCGTTTTTCATGATGTTGTTGAACACGCGAGCCATTTTGTCGCCATCCACGAGCACCGTGAGGTCCTCGCGAATATCAACTTGGACTTCCTTATGCTGCTCGTTGAGGATGGGATAGAACTCGTCAGCCACCTGAGCCAGCAGCAACCCCAGATCAACATAGCCGCGCGTGAGCACGATATCGTGGAAGTCAAAGCGCGTGATATCGAAGAACTCTTCGATGAGCGCATCGAGCCGGTGCGCCTTGTCGAGAGCCACGCCCGTAAAGTGCGCACGTTGCTCAACCGGCAGCTCAGGAGCCTCTTGCAGCAGCGAAAGATAGCCCACTACGCTCGCAAGCGGGGTGCGTAGGTCATGTGCCAAGTACGTAACCAGATCGTCCTTGCGATGCGACTCGTCACGCAGAGCTTGCTGCACCTTGCGCTCACGGTCACGCACGCGGTTAAGGGCGCCCTCGACCTCCAAGAAGTCGCCGTCGATGTTGTCCCAGGTGTCGGGGTGATCGATCAGGCGATCTTGAATACGAGCGGCCAGCACACAATCGGCATGCTGCTCGCCCTGCTCGTAGCCCTGGTAGTACAGGGCGCGGCCACACAAGAACAGCACGCACGCGGCAAGCGCCAGCACAAAGCCAAGCATGTTGAATACAAAGCCGGCATCGAACAGCACCGGCCCTTCGATGCCGCCGAGCGCCATGGCGCCAATCGCCAACGTCATGGCCCACGCGGCGCCGCCAATCACCACGCAGCGGCACACGATCTCAAATCGATCGATCAGCAAAAAGCCGACAAGCAGCACCGCCAAGATTCCGACGATGTTGTCGATGCCAATCAGCAGCAGGCTCAGCAAAAAGAGCAGCACCGTTGCAAGCGC
>DAIMBN010000078.1:393-4560 GCA_036718335.1 Coriobacteriaceae bacterium | reverse complement strand
GAGCCTGTCCCCCGGTACCAATCTGAACATCGACGATGACCTGGCGGTAGCTGATGCCGCAGGAGTCGAGAATGCGGCGGCTGATACGGCCGTCATCGGTGTCGGCATACTTATTGTCCAGGTAGACGACCTCGCCCACACCCACCTGCGCCAGGATCTTGGCGCAGTCGTGGCACGGAAACAGCGTGACGTAGACCGTGGAACCCTCAAGGTCCTTGAGCGAGCCACGGTAGTTGAGCACGGCGTTTGCCTCGGCATGGACCACGTAGTTGTGCTTGTCCTGCAGCGGGTCGTCGCTCGTACCCCACGGGAAAAAGTCATCGTTGAGCGCCGAGGGCGTACCGTTGTAGCCCACCGAAAGGATGCGGTGGTTGGTGCTGGCGATGCACGCACCCACCTGCGTGTTGGGGTCCTTGCTGCGGCGCTGCGCGGCGATGGCCACGCTCATAAAGAACTCGTCCCAGCTAATGACGTCCAGGCGCTTGCCTGACGAAGTTTGATGAAGATCGTCCGACATGGCAGACACCTCCGAAATCGCAATAGTTTGACCCATTGTAGCAGGTGAAAGGTGGGGGCGTTTGTCCCACCGGCGCCCTCACTTTTACACGCGGCGGGGCTTTTGGTTGATGTGGTAGAGCTCGGCGAGACCTCGCAACGTCAGCGCGTCGTCGACCGTCAGACTGTGACCGACCAGCGACGCGAGTGCCTCGGCATCGTCGCCGGTAATGACGATGGGCACGTCGCCCTCCCCCGTGGCCTTGGTCGCGCGCATCTCGGCAAGCACCATGTCGAGCATGCCGTCGATGCGGGCCACCTCGCCCAGAACCACGCCCGAGCGCATGGCCTCGCGCGTGTTGCGGCCGATCACATGTGTCGGTGCCGAGGGCTCGACCTGAGGCAAACGCGCCGCAGCAGCCGAAAGCGACCGGGCGCCAAGTGCCAGACCCGGCGCGATGACGCCGCCGACAAAGGTGCCGCGCGCATCGATGACCTCGATATTGGTCGTCGTGCCCAGGTCGATCACGATGCACGGTGAGCCGTAGACGGCGCGGGCTGCCACGGCGTCGGCGATGCGGTCAGGACCGATCTCGGCCGGGTCGTCGTAGTGCACGGGCATGCCGGTCTTGAGGCCCGGCCCCACGGTGAGCACGCGCCCCGTACAGGTGCGGGAAAGTGCCGCCTTCCACGGACGCTCGAGCGCCGGCACCACGCAGCTCAGCACTGCAGCTGCGGGAACGAGCGCGCCGGGCATGCCCGCATCGGCCGCCAGCGCGGCCATGACTTGAGCGAGACGCATACGCGCTTCGTCGGCCGTAATGCTCGACGGCGTGGTGATCTCGCACGTCGCAAGCGGGCATTCCTGCGCCGCGGCCGAATCCTCGGCAAACAGACCAAAGCGAATGAACGTGTTGCCCACGTCGACCGTCAATATATATGCGCACCCATTAAGCATCGTCGGCGCTCCTTTCGTCTGCCCAGCAGTATATCGCCTACCTAAACCAGTCATCCCAAAATGACTAGCTTGCGGCTATACTGGTGCGCGGTCGCACGCGAGCTCACGCGGCGGCCCTTGGTAACCCGACTTCCCGCGCCGTATCCGTAACGGCGCTCCCGGGGGAAGCGGATATACGCAAAGGAGTTTTATGATGAGCAATCCCTCGAACCGCGCCTCGATGCGCGGGCAACTCACGCTGCGCGGTGTCGTCATCGGCGTCCTTGGCTGCGTGATCATCACGGCAAGCTCGGCCTACACGGCCCTCAAGATGGGCGCCCTCCCCTGGCCGATCGTCTTCGCTGCCGTCATCTCGCTGTTCTTCCTTAAGCTCATGGGCAACGCCAGCCTCAACGAGGCAAACGTCACCCACACCATCATGTCCGCAGGCGCCATGGTCGCCGGCGGCCTGGCGTTTACCATCCCGGGCGCCTGGATGCTGGGCTATGCCGATCAGATCAGCTGGCTCGACATGTTTATCGTGGCACTCGCCGGCACCATCCTGGGCCTGCTGGCCACCGCGCTCATCCACCGTCACTTTATCGTAGACGCCGCGCTTGAGTTCCCCACCGGCAACGCCGCAGCTCAGACCCTGCGCGCCACCGAGGCCGGCGGCAAGACCGGCAAGCAGCTCTTTGGCTCTATGGCCATCGCAGGCATCTACAGCGTGCTGCGCGACGCCCTGGGCGTGGTACCCAGCATGCTATGCACGCTCAACATTCCCGGCGTGACCTTTGGCATCTACAACTCGCCCATGCTGCTCTCCGTCGGCTTCCTCGTGGGCTTCGCCCCGGTCGCCTTCTGGTTTGCCGGCGCCCTGCTGGGCAACTTTGGCATCATCGTGGGCGGCACCACTGCCGGTCTGTTCGACGTTGTGACTGCGCAGGGCATCGTCAAGTCCCTGGGCATGGGCCTCATGATGGGCTTTGGCGTCGCCGTCGTCCTCAAGGACATCCTGCCGCAGGTCGCCGGCATCGTCCGCGGTCTTGCCGCCGACAGCTCCACCGACACCGACGAGCAATCGCTCATCTCGGGCTCCCTTAAGCTCGACGCCGGCATCATCGGCCTGGGCGCTGCCGCCATCGCCGTGATCATCGCCATCGTGCTTGACCTTGGTCCCGTTCCGGCCGTCATCGTGACGCTGTTCACCTTTGTCACCACCATCATGAGCGCACAGAGCTGCGGCCAGACGGGCATCGACCCCATGGAGATCTTTGGCCTCATCGTTATGCTCATCGTGGCAGCCTTCGCGCAGATCGCTCAGGTAAAGCTGTTCTTTATCGCCGGCATCGTGGCCGTGGCGTGCGGCCTTGCGGGCGACGTCATGAACGACTTTAAGGCCGGCGCCGTGCTGGGCACCAACCCGCGTGCGCAGTGGATCGGCCAAGCCATTGGCGGCATCGTGGGCGCCCTGGTCGCCGCAGCCGTCATGGTCGCGCTCGTCACCGCCTATGGCCCGGACGCCTTTGGCCCCGACAAGAGCTTTGTTGCCGCGCAGGCAAGCGTCGTCGCCACCATGGTCTCGGGCATCCCGAGCGTGCCGTGGTTCGTTGGCGGCTTTATCGCCGGCATCGTCATGTACTGGCTCGGCATTCCGGCCATGATGATCGGCCTGGGCGTGTACCTGCCGTTCTACATGTCACTCACGGCATTCCTGGGCTCCTGCGTCAAGCTCGCCTACGACAAGTGGTCCGCCCACCGCGACGCCACCGCTGGTCTTTCTGACGAGGAGAGGGCTGCCAAGGACGCCGCCTTCCAGGAACAGGGCCTGGTTGTCGCCAGCGGCCTGCTCGGCGGCGAGTCCATCGTCGGCGTTATCCTGGCGTTTGTCTCTGTTGGCCTGAGCCTGCTGGGCTAAGTCGAGCAGTTGCTCGACAGCGACCATATTGCCTACGATTTGCCCGGTCGGTAGCTTTTGCGGCTGCCGACCGGGCTTTTTGATATCGAAACAAAGAAAGGCCGGCGCGCTGCGTTTAACAGCGCGTCGGCCTTATCGTTTGGCTAACGAGACGGTCCCGTTATGAATTGGAGTTCGTTGCAGAGCCGACGCTCGAATCACTACATGTGCTTGCGACGACGATCGCCCAGCGTCACGCCCGCAGCCACGAGCGTAATACCGCCGATAACGAAGACCTCGCCCGCAAGCGCGGAGTCATCACCGGTCTGGGCGAGCGCGGCAGGCGCAGCCTGTTTCTTGGCAACGGGGGCCTTTGCAGCAGCCTGCGCAACCTGAGGCTTGGCCTGCGGCTCAGCCTTGGGATGATACTTGTCGTACTCGGCCTGAGCGGCAGCCAAGGCATCCTTGGCATCTCCGAGCTCGGCCAGTGCAGCGGCATAGGCGTCGTTGGCGTCGGACAGCTTGGCATCGGCATCGCTCAGGGCAGCCTTGAGACCAGCGGCAGCATCGACAGCAGCCTTATAGCGAGCGTAGGCAGCGTTCAGCTTGACCAGCTTCTCGTTGCCCGTCGTGCCCGCGGCAAGGGATGCCTTGTGGTCGACAGCCTCAAGATCGGCCTTGAGTGCCTCATCGCTGGCAAGCTCAGCCTTGGCCTTGACGATCTCGAAGTTCGCATCGACGACGGCTTCGTTGGCGGCCTCGAGCTGCTTCTGGGCATCGGCGACACCGGCGACGGCAGCGTCATAGGCGGCCTTGGCGTCGTCGACCGCTTTCTGGG
>DAIMBN010000078.1:0-383 GCA_036718335.1 Coriobacteriaceae bacterium | reverse complement strand
CTCCAGCGAAGAGCTCGAAGGCCTTGTTCGCGGTGGCCAGTTCGCCCTCGGCAGCCTTGGCCTTGGTCTGCGCGTCGGACACAGCCTGCGCCTTGGCGGCAACCGCCTGCTTGGCGTCCGAAAGAGCAGTCGCGGCCTGGACATCTGCGGCCTGGGCCTTGTCTACACCAGCCTGGGCGGCATCGTCGGCCTTCTTTGCCTCGTCAAGCGAGCCCTGCTTGTTCTTAAGATCTCTATTGGCGGCATCGCATTTGGCGGTAAGATCCTTGACCGAAGCCGTGGCGTTGTCATACGCCTCGTTGGCTTGATCGGACTTTACCTTGGCGGCGTCGCGGGCGCTGCGAGCCTTCGCCTTGTGAGCAGCGGCCTCGGCTGCCTTCGTC
>DAIMBN010000077.1:2868-4612 GCA_036718335.1 Coriobacteriaceae bacterium | reverse complement strand
GTCTGCAGGCGCTCGATATCCTCGTGAGCACAGATTACCTGCAGCTGCCAGCCGGGGCGGCCCTTTTTGCAGTAAAGCGGCAACCAATGCACCTCGCGGGCGCCGGCCTTGCGCAGGCAATCGGCAGCGTAGGCAAGCACCTCGGGCGACGCATCATCGATGTCGCACTCCAGTTTGACGATAGTTTCGGGCGCATCAGTCTCGCGAGACAGCGGGGATGTGCTATCGCATTGCATACGGTCTGGATCCTTTCCGCGCGGGCTCGTTTTGTTCACCCAAACGCTAGCACATCGCAGGCTGCGCGAGTGTGACGGCGCGTGATGAGCGCGATTTTCCTTGTCGACAAGAAACCGACACTCCACCGCCCCGGCCAAACATGTACATCAGCCTCCAAACATGTCATTATTTGCAGCTTTTGGAGGCTGATGTACATGTATTGGAGCAAGCGAGGCCGCGCCGCGCAGCCTTTCCAATCGATTTCGAGCTCCGGCGCGCGGCGTGTTGAGAGCTGCAACATTACAATGGAGCGGATTCGCCAAATGCAAAGGAGTCGCCATGTCTGCCTGCCCGCTGGTCGATTGCCATACCCACACCTCGTTCTCGGACGGCCATGCCTCGTTTGAAGACAACGTTCGCGCCGCTGCTGCGGCCGGCTGCCGCGTCATGGTCTCGGCCGACCATCTCACACTGCCCGCCAGCATGGATGCCAACTGCGAAGTGCAGGTTACTGAGGGCGACCTGCCGGCACATCGTCTGGCTTTTGAGGATGCTCGCAAGCTTGCCGCGCAAATCGCGCCGGAGCTCGAGCTTATCTATGGCTTTGAATGCGATTGGTACGAGGGCTGCGAGCCTTTGGTTGAGCGCTGGTCCCAGGACGCCGTCGTACGCCTGGGCAGTGTGCATTGGATTGGCAACCCAGGCGATATCATGGCCGGTGCCGCGGGTACGGCGGGAACGGAAAACGTCGCTCGCCCCGATACACCCGATTCCCTTTGCGGCTGGATCGATGATGACACCAACCTGCATGTTTGGGAAAACCTGGGGGTACACGGCGTGTGGGAGCGCTACGTCGACGACTGGTGCCGCGCTTGCGAAAGCTCACTCAACTTTGACGTAATGGCCCATCCCGACCTGGTCATGCGCTTTTCGAAGGAAGGCTTTGCGCCCGACTTAGACCCCGCACCGTTTTGGCAGCAGATGGCCGAGTGCGCGCACGATACAGGCCGCCGCGTTGAGGTCTCGACCGCCGCACCGCGCAAGGGCCTCGAAGACTACTATCCCGCGACCGGATTGCTGCGCCGCTTTGCCCACGCCGAGGTGCCGATCACTTTTGGCTCGGACGCACACCGCGCCTGCGACATTTGCTGGAACATCCGTGAGGCCCAGGCACACGCCTACGACTGTGGCTACCGAGCCTTCGACGTCCCCCACCCCACCGGCGAATGGGAATCCACACCCCTCGCCTAGCCATCCCTTCATAAGTTGCGGTGGAATAGGGATTGTTTTGCCTGATGAAGCGCTTAAACAGTCCCTATTTCACCGCAACTTCCATGACCCCGTTACACCAACAAAGACTGTCCCAAACGACTAGTCGTTTAAGAACGTCCCCAATGACTAGTGGCGGCGGGCGTTGAGTTCGCCGGCCAACTCGTCGAGGGTGATGCCGTAGCGCTCAAGCGTCACGAGCAAGTGGTAGACCAGGTCGCCGGCCTCGTAGCGAATGTGATCGTGGTCGTTATCCTTG
>DAIMBN010000077.1:0-2768 GCA_036718335.1 Coriobacteriaceae bacterium | reverse complement strand
GTGGTAGACCAGGTCGCCGGCCTCGTAGCGAATGTGATCGTGGTCGTTATCCTTGCAGGCCATGATGACCTCGCTCGCCTCCTCGGCAAGCTTCTTGAGCAGCTCGTCCTCGACGTCGGTCAGCAGGCGAGCGGTATAGCTCTCCTGCGGCGACGCGTCGCGACGACCGTGAATCACCTCGGCCAGACCTGTCAGCGTCTCACCGATATTTCCATCCTGAACGTTTGCGGTGCGCACACCCATGGTTCAATCCTTTCTGGTGGCCGAGCGTCTAATCGAGCGCCCGCCCTACGCGAGTTTCTTAAAGAAGCAGGTACGGTTGCCGGTGTGGCAGGCCGGACCCGGCGAGTCGACCTTGACCAGCAGCGTATCGCTATCGCAGTCGGCCCAGAGCTCCTTGACCGCCTGCATATTGCCGCTCGTCACGCCCTTGTTCCAGAGCTCCTGGCGACTGCGGCTCCAAAACCACGTGGTACCGGTCTTGAGCGTCAGCCCCACCGACTCCTCGTTCATCCAAGCAACCATAAGCACCTCGCCGGTGTCATACTGCTGAACCACACAAGGAATCAACCCACGGGCGTCGTACGTAAGATCAGACGCTTCTATTACCTCAGTCATCATTTCTCCCAAGCAACAAACGAAATCCCACAGGTCGGCGAGGGTTGTCCAGGTGCCCGAGATTCCGAGCGACAAGCCCGACGACGCGTACTTAAGTACGCGAGGAGGGTTGGAGCCGGAAGGTCGGGTGCCTGGGCAAGCCGCAGCGCTAGAAGTCCAACCTGACAGGAATGCCCTGCGACGCCATATACTCCTTCACCTGGCGAATGCTGAAAGTTCCAAAGTGAAAGACGCTCGCCGCTAGCACGGCGTCGGCCTCGCCCTCGATCACGCCCTCGGCAAAATGCTCGAGCGTACCCACGCCGCCGCTCGCGATGACGGGAATCGGCACCGCACGTGCCACGGCGCGGGTGAGCGCCAGGTCAAAGCCGGCCTTGGTGCCGTCGCGATCCATGCTGGTCAGCAGGATCTCGCCGGCGCCGCGACGGGCCGCCTCCTCGGCCCACGCCAACGCGTCGATACCCGTGGCGTTGCGGCCTCCTGCGGTAAAGACTTCCCACTTGTCGGCACCGGATGCGCCGGGCAAACCGACGCGCTTGGCATCGATCGCCACGACCACGGCCTGGCTGCCAAACGCCGCGGCAGCTTGGCTGATCAACGACGGGTCGCGCACGGCCGCCGAGTTGAGCGACACCTTGTCGGCACCGGCGGCAACCATGGTGCGCATGCCCGCAAGGTCGCGAAAGCCGCCGCCCACGGTATAGGGAATAGCGAGCTCCTCGGCTGCATGCGCCGCCATCTCGATAGTCGTCGCACGGTTGTCGCTCGTGGCGGTAATGTCCAAGAAGACGACCTCGTCCGCACCCTCGCGGTCGTAGGCACGCGCCAGCTCCACCGGGTCGCCCGCATCGCGCAGGCTCACAAAGTTGACGCCCTTGACCACGCGGCCGTCCTTGACATCCAAGCAGGGAATCACGCGTTTGGTAAGCATGGGCTACTCCTCCCCTCGGGCGGCGGCCAGCGCCTGCACCAGCGTAAAGTTGCCCTCGTAGAGCGCGCGACCGGTAATGGCACCTTCAATCGCGCCCTCACCCACCGCAGCCAGCGCACGGATGTCGTCGAGCGTCGAGATACCGCCCGAAGCCACGACGGGAAAACCCGCGACCTCGGCCACATGGCGATACGCCGCCACATCGATGCCCGTCTGCATGCCATCACGCGCGATGTCGGTATACACCAGATGCTTAAAGCCCAGCTCGAAAAGCTGCGCCACGGCGTCGTCGAGCGCCATGCCCGCGCCGTCACGCCAACCGTTCACCTTGACCTGGCCGTCGTGTGCGGCAATGTCGGCCACCAACAGCTCGCCAAAACCTTGGGCTGCCACCTCGGCAAAACCCGGCTCGGTCACCAGCACGGTGCCCAGCGCAATGCGGCGCGCACCGTAGCCGGCCAACTCGTCGATGCGCGCGAGCGAGCGGACGCCGCCGCCCACGTCCACGGACAGACCGTCGACGCCGCAGATGGCCTTGATCGCCGCTGAGTTGGCAGCGCATGCGTCCTCGTCCTCGCCGAAGGCAGCGGACAGGTCTACGACGTGCACCCAGCTCGCGCCCTGCTCGGCAAACGAGCGGGCGACGGCCACAGGGTCGTCGGAATATACCTTGCAGCGGCTACGGTCGCCGCGCTCCAGGCGCACGACCTTGCCGCCGATCAGATCGATTGCGGGAAACAGGATCATCGGCCGGCCTCCTCGACGATGTTGACGAAGTTCTTAAGGATGCGCTGACCCAGCGCGGAGGATTTCTCGGGATGGAACTGGCAGCCCCACACGTTGCCGTGACGCACGATGCACGGGAAACTCCGCGTATAGTGCGTGCGTGCCAGCACATCGGCGGCATCGGCGTCATCGGCCACCGCATAGCTGTGGGTGAAGTACATGTTGGCACCCTCGGCAAAACCAGCGAGCAACGGATCGGCCGCGCCGGCGGGCGTCATGTGCACCTGGTCCCAGCCCACGTGCGGCACCTTCAGGCGGCTCGACTCCAGGCGTGTGCACGAACCGCGCATAATACCCAGGCCATCGACCCAGGGACCGCCAACCTGCTCGGAGGCGTTACCGTCGGCGACCGCGCCCTCGTCCGCGGGCACGCCCTCGTTGCCGCGCTCAAAAAATAGCTGAAGGCCCAGGCAGATGCCGAGCAACGGAGTTC
>DAIMBN010000076.1:0-4624 GCA_036718335.1 Coriobacteriaceae bacterium | reverse complement strand
GCGCCTGGCGCTGGACCCCGCCCATCCCCTTAAGGAAGAAAAGGTCCCCAAATATCTGGCCAAGATCATCGATGACGAGATCATGGCATGGCTTTCGTGGGACGCCGCACACCAGCCCATCAAGATCGATATCGATTTGAGCCAGCTGGGGCACATTCGGAGCG
Source organism: Coriobacteriaceae bacterium (assembly GCA_036718335.1). Taxonomy (GTDB): domain Bacteria; phylum Actinomycetota; class Coriobacteriia; order Coriobacteriales; family Coriobacteriaceae; genus Collinsella. The sequence goes on along the minus strand of DAIMBN010000076.1, from coordinate 4,460 downwards.
CCGCCGCGCAAACGCGCGAAGCGCTTTTGATCGATGAGGAACGCGAGGACGACGCATCCGCAGAAGCCGAGGCAGCGGACTCAGGGCAACCGGAAGCCGAGCCCGTAACCGACGCGATTGTCGAACCGGTCGTGGCACCCATTCGGCAGGACTTGACCGACGAGCCGACCATATCCACCGAACAGTTTGGTGTCGTGGCACCGCTTCTCGCGCCGACGCCCGCGTTCGCAGCTGCTGCGCCCGCTGACGCCACAAACGAACTCGCGCCCGCCGCAGATGCCTTCCTTCGCGCACTGCTCGAGCAAAACGCAGCGCAAGCGACATCGGCAGTGGCGCACTCGGGACAGAGCGAGGACATGCTCGTCGATACCATCAACGAGGCGCTCTTTGACCTGGTGGGCGACACCGTAATTGAATTTAGCGCGGCAGGGCCGCAGATTATCGAGGACTACGAAGCAGACGTGAGAGGATACCTAGACCATGAGTGATACCGCATCCGCAGCGCCCCGTGTACCCAAACGCGTCGCCGCCGTTATCCTTAACTCGCTCAAGGGCGGCGTGGTCCCGCGCATCGGCCTTCCCTACATTACCGTAGGGCGCGAGGTCGAGATCCGCGCCCTGCTCACCGATCTGAGTCTCATCGCCGACGGTGGTGCGAGCTTCCGCTTTCTGGTCGGTCGTTACGGCGCCGGCAAGAGCTTTTTGCTCCAGACCATCCGCACGCACGCCATGGGTGAGGGATTCGTCGTCGCCGATGCAGACTTATCCCCCGAGCGCCGTCTGCAGGGCGGGCAGGGGCAGGGCCTTGCCACCTACCGCGAGCTCATACGCAATATATCGACCAAGACGCGCCCCGAGGGCGGTGCGCTCAACCTTATTCTTGATCGCTGGGTCGCCTCGTACGCCGACGTCGACGAGTCGGTCGTCAATGCCCAACTGGCCCCGCTCGAGGAAATGGTCCACGGCTTCGACTTCACCCGCATGCTCCGCCGCTATCGCACGGCCGTATCCGAGGGCGACGAAGAAGCCATGAGCCGCGTGACCAAATGGATCCGCGGCGAATACCGTACCAAGAGCGAGGCTCGCGCCGAGCTGGGCTCCTCGACCATCATCAGCGATGACGACTGGTACGACTACGTTAAGCTCATCGCGCGTTTTTTGGTCTGCAGCGGCTACAAGGGTATGTTGGTGCTCATCGACGAGCTCGTGAATCTGTATAAGATTCCCAACGCGATCACGCGCCAGTACAACTACGAGAAGATCCTGACCATGTACAACGACACACTCCAGGGCAAGGCGCAGTACCTGGGCATGATCATGGGCGGCACGCCAACCTCCATCGAAGACCGCCGCCGCGGCGTGTTCTCCTACGAGGCCCTGCGCAGCCGACTCGCTCAAGGCCGCTTTGCACGCGAGGACCTTAAGGACATGCTCGCGCCCATCATCCGTCTGCAGCCACTCACCTACGAGGAGCTGCTGGTGCTGATCGAAAAACTCATGCAAATTCACGCCGGCTACTTTGGCTGGACGCCCACGCTTACCGAGAACGACTTGGTGGACTTCCTCAAGATCGAGTTCGGTCGTGTGGGAGCCGACACACATCTGACGCCGCGTGAAGTCATTCGCGACTTTATCGAGCTGCTCGACATCCTATGCCAGAACCCCGACGCCAACGTAGCCGAGCTGCTGCAAAGCGTCGGCGGCGACGCGCTGGTGCCGGCAGCAGCAACAGGCGACACCGGCACCGCAGGCGGCGACCGTAACTTCGCCGAATTCACCATCTAACCTGCCAAAAAGGGACAGGTTTATTTTGGCAGGTTTTATCTGGGCAAACGTTGAAGCAGTCATGCAGCAAACCACTGCCCACCGCGTTGAGAGATTAGCTGTTGAAAGGAGGCCCCGTGAACGCCTTTGACCGCTACGCCCCGTTTATCCAAGACTTCATCTATTCCCACGATTGGGAGAGCCTGCGCTCCATTCAGGTTGCGGCGGCAGATTCAATCTTTAACACGCAAGACAATGTGCTCCTGACGGCATCCACAGCTTCCGGCAAAACCGAAGCGGCCTTCTTTCCCATCCTGACTGAGTTTTGGGAGAACCCGCCCGCGAGCGTGGGCGCCCTCTACATCGGCCCCCTCAAAGCGCTCATCAATGATCAGTTCGTCCGCCTCAACGACCTGTGCGAAGAAGCCGACATCCCCGTCTGGCACTGGCATGGCGATGTCTCGCAATCACACAAGGCCAAACTCATCAAAAAGCCAAGTGGCATCCTACAAATTACGCCCGAGTCGCTCGAGGCGCTCCTGATCCATAAGCACATGGCGATCCCGCGCATGTTCTGCGACCTGCGCTATGTGGTTATCGACGAAGTCCATTCGCTCATGCGCGGCGACCGCGGCGGGCAAACGCTCTGTCTTATCGAACGCCTCTCGCGCATGGCCGGCGTGCAGCCCCGCCGCATTGGCCTTTCAGCCACCATCGGCGACCCCGAGCGCACGGGCGCCTTTCTCTCGCAGGGGACGGGACGCAACTGCGTCATCCCCCGTTTTGAGGAGCCGCGCCGCGTGTGGCGCATCTCCATGGAGCACTTCTACAACTCGGGTCCCCAGGCGCAGCAGCGAGGATTCGCGAACACAGGTCCGCAGGAAGCTGAGGTGCTCGCATGCGAGCGCATTGAGGCAGCGGCACCAGCGGCACTGCCTGCCGGCGCCCAAGACATGCGTCACAGCGGACAGCTCACACAAGAGGAGCGCCGTCAACGTCGTGAGCGGGCACGGGGCAAGGCCGCACCCAAGGACCGCCGAACTTCCTCGGCCCCCGAGGGCGAAGTCGACATCCCACGAGCGACCGAGCAGGCGCTTCTCAACCCCACCGACACGGCGCCCGACAACGCCGACCCCGGTATGGGCTATATCTTTGAGCATACGCGCGGCCGCAAGTGCCTGGTCTTTGCCAACTCGCGCGAGGAGGCAGAGGCCGTGTGCTCCATGCTGCGCAGCTACTGCGAAAGTCGACACGAGCCCGACCGCTTTCTCATCCATCACGGCAATCTTTCGGCATCGCTGCGCGAGACGGCCGAGGAGCTTATGCGCGACGAGGAGCAGGCGCAGACAACCGTCACCACCTCTACGCTGGAGCTCGGTATCGATATCGGCCGCCTGGAGCGCGCCTTCCAGATTGACGCGCCGTTTACCGTCAGCTCCTTTTTGCAGCGCATGGGGCGCACAGGCCGTCGCGACCTTCCGCCCGAGATGTGGTTTGTCATGCGCGAGGAAGAACCCGAGCCGCGCACGATGATGCCCGAAACCATTCCCTGGAAGCTCCTGCAGGGTATCGCGCTCGTACAACTCTATCGCGAGGAAAAGTGGGTCGAGCCACCTGAGCTCGATCGACTCCCCTACAGTTTGCTCTATCACCAGACCATGTCGACGCTCGCCAGCACCGGCGAACTCACGCCTGCCGAACTTGCCCAGCGCGTGCTCACGCTCAGTTATTTCCATCGCGTCTCGGCCGATGACTATCGCGTGCTGCTGCGCCACCTCATCAAGATCGACCATATCCAGGTCACCGAGGGCGGTGGGCTCATTGTGGGCCTCGCGGGCGAACGCATCATTAACAACTTTAAGTTCTACGCCGTGTTCCAGGAAAACGAGGAGTTCACCGTCCGCAGCGAGTCGGCCGAGCTGGGCACAATCGTCAATCCCCCACCGCCCGGTGAGCGCATCGCCATCGCAGGCCATTGCTGGATTGTCGAGGAAGTGGACTGGAAGCGCCACACTGTCTTTGCCACGCAGGTCAAGGGCCGGGTGCCGGCCTACTTTGGCGACTGCCCCGGCGACATCAATACACACGTACTCGAGCGCATGCGCAAGGCGCTCAACGAGCACGCGACATATCCGTACCTCATGGGTAACGCACGGGCCCGCTTAGCGCAGGCTCGCCATACGGCCGAGATTTCGGGTGCGGGAACTAAGCCGCTCATCAACCTGGGTGGCGACACCTGGGTGCTTTTCCCCTGGTTGGGCAGCTACGCCTTTCTGGCGCTCGAACGTATGCTCAAGATTAAATGTGCCGCGGAGCTGGGCCTTCGCGGACTCGACCCATCGCGCCCGTACTTTATGCAGTTTAAGATGAAGGCCGACGAGGAGACGTTCTTTGAGGTGCTCGCCACCGAGGCCGAGAAGGACTTCAATCCCATCGAGCTCGTCTATCCCGGCGAGGTGCCTTATTTTGATCGCTACGACGAGTACGTTCCCGAGGAGCTCGTGCGCAAAGGCTTCGCCGAAGGCGTGCTCGACATCGAGGGTATGAAGCAGCGCGTCCTCAGCTGGCGCGACCACGCCTAAGACCAGTCTTTTTTGGGACGGGGCTTTTTAGCTACTTCTTGGCCAGGCGCCGACAGCATGATTTTTCTGGGACGGGGATTAAAAAATCATTAGGTACAGAATGATTTTTTAATC
>DAIMBN010000025.1:0-28407 GCA_036718335.1 Coriobacteriaceae bacterium | reverse complement strand
GGAGAGAGCGCTCCCGCAAACTGCCTCTTGACAACTTATAGGAGCGTCGGTTTTAATTTCACAAAATCCGGGATGGTCGAGGGTGCTCGGCTAAACGTAGTAGATGGCCGCATTTCATGGCGGACGGTCCGACCCAAGGCCCAAGGCGGCCAGCCTCGGATAGCCATTCTCGATGTTGCGGTGGAATAGTTCCTGTTTTTGCCGCCTGAGCCGCCAAACAGGAACTATTCCACCGCAACTTATCGAGGGGATGGGTTTTAGATGCGGCCAAGGTCGAAGGATTGGGCGGCTGCTTCACCGGCGCAGATGAGGTTGGTTGTGGCTTCCTGGGGGTCGAGCGCTTGGTCAAGAGGCATGGGCCTGCGGCAGACCGGCAGGACCAAGTCGATGCCCTGACCATACACCGCATCCAAATTATCCGCACGACCGCCCACGACGGCGACTACCGGCGTGCCATAGCGATTGGCACGGCGGGCCACGCCCACCGGCGCCTTGCCGGCAGCGGATTGCTCGTCCATGTTGCCCTCGCCTGTAATGACCAGGTCGACATCGCGCACGCGCTCGTCAAACCCAATCAGATCGAGCACCGTCTCCACGCCCGAACGCAACTCAGCACCGAGCGCCAGCAGCGCGGCGCCCAAGCCACCTGCCGCGCCCGCGCCAGGCACGCCGAGCACCGAGCCAAATGTCCGCACGCCCTCGGGCACGCGCAACAACCCCTGAGCCCGCACCCCGGTAATCGCCGCATCGAGCAGGCGGCCGTAGCCGACCATCCAGCTGTCGTACCTGCCCAGCGCTTCGACATCGTCTGTCGGCAGGCCCTTTTGCCCGCCAAACACTGCAAGTGCCCCACGACGCCCCACGAGCGGGTTCTCGACATCAGAGAGCACGACGATACGCGCGCTATTCAGCGCCCGAAGCGCCGGTGCCAAATCGATACTCGCCACCTGCTCAAGCCCCGCGAGACCAGGGGCGACATCGCAGCCCTGATCATCGACCACACGCGCGCCCAGCGCCTGCAGCATGCCGGCGCCACCGTCGTTGGTGGCGCTGCCGCCCAGACCAATATAGATAGTCTTTGCCCCAGCACGGACCGCGCGAAGCATGAGCTCGCCCACGCCATAGGTCGTAGCGGCCAACGCCGCCGATTCCGTGCAGGGCGAATACCCAATACCCGCCGCCTCGGCCATCTCAATAACAGCCGACTCGTGCTCGCCGTCCACCAGCATCCGGGCAGACACGCGGTCGCCCAAGGGGCCTGCGACTTCACCTGCCACGACCTCACCGCCGCGCGCGGCGATGGCGTCGAGCGTTCCCTCGCCACCATCTGCCAGTGGCAATGCACGCACCTCGGCATCGGGCCACACGCGGCGCACACCTTCGGCAACCGCCGCCTCCGCCTGTGCACTCGAAACGCTGCCCTTAAAGGAATCAATCGCCAACAGCACACGACGGGGCCGGCGCTGCACGGAGCCAAAGTCGAGCGTCTCGCCAGCGAGATCCCCAACACCCGCAAGCGCCTCGGCGTGGGCGGTATGCGCCTCAAGATCGGCCCCACAACCGCAGCCAGCACCATCGGTGCCACGCAGCCCACTAAAATAACCGCTCAGCACCGCGCGGCACTCGTCTGCCAGCACGCCGGCGGTCACATTAAACCGATGGTTCAGGCGCGAATCGGCATTGAGGTCGTATAGCGACCCCAGAGCGCCCGCTTTAGCATCGGCCGCGCCGTACACGCAGCGCCCCACGCGCGCGTTAACCATAAGCCCCGCGCACATGCAGCAGGGCTCGAGCGTCACGTAGACCGTACAATCGGAAAGGCGCCAGCGACCGAGCGATTGCGCGGCGGCGCATAGGGCCGCAAACTCGGCATGCGCCGAAGGATCCTGGTCGAGCTCGCGGCGATTATACGCCCGCGCGACAATCTCACCCGCGCGCACCACTACGGCACCGATCGGTACCTCGCCCACCGCCGCGGCGGCGCGCGCCTCGGCCAGCGCCTCGCGCATGAACTTCTCGTCGATTCCGGTGCTCGTCATCGTTCGCCCTCCCTGTTACAAATCCAAAACGATGCTATCATTACGACTCACGGAGAGATGGCAGAGCGGTTGAATGCGGCGGTCTTGAAAACCGTTGAGCGCGAGAGCGTTCCGGGGGTTCGAATCCCCCTCTCTCCGCCACCTTAGTGATTCACCGGCGTCATGGTCCGCTCAAACAGTGCATCGACCACGTCGGCCATCTCGGGTCGACGCTCAAGATCGTGGCCCGATTCCCACCAATTTGTGAACAACCGAATAATGCCACCGGCGATAAACTCAGACGTCGTCTCGAGTGACACGGGGGCCAGGGCATCCTCGGCAAGCACGTTCATCACACGCTCGCGGATGGAGCGGGCAATGCGGTCGCAAATAACGTTGGTCAACATGCCCGACATGCTGCTTGCCAAAATGTTATCCATGAGCCGCTCGTGCGCCAGAATCAAATCCATGGCATCGTCCAAAATCGCGTGCCGAAGCGCGCGCACGTCCTCGGCAGATACCACGCCGGCCTCATCGGGCTGTTTTTGCGGCAAGCCCGACATGAGCTCATCGATATAAAAGGCAAAGTAATCGTTCTTGTCGCGAAAGTGCTTGTAGAACGTCGTGCGGCGAATCATGGCGCGGTCGCACAGCATGGCAACCGTCAGGTCCTCAAAACGATGCTCCTCGAGAAGCTCGGTAAAGGCGTCGAACAGGGCGCGGTAGGTTTTCTTGATGCGAAGGTCCACTGGTATCGCCATCCTCAGGGCAAAGACAACACTCGTCAATCTGTCGCATATCTTACACCTGTACCTCGCGCGCTTTGCCCCGGTGCCGACCCCGACGAAAACACAACGCTTACCGGAAAGTTCGGCACGGCAAAACGTTGCGGGTATACTAGTAGCGTTATACCAACGGCAGCTGGCGCATGCCGCCGCGGCCATTCGAAACGGAGACATCATGCTTCCCGTCATCATCGGCATCGTTGTTGTCATTGTGATTGTCTGCGCCATCGCCGGCATCTACAACAACATGGTCACCAAGCGTAACCGCATCGATAACGCCTGGCAGAACATCGATACGCAGCTGCAGCGTCGCAACGACCTGATCCCCAACCTGGTCGAGACCGTCAAGGGCTACGCCAAGCACGAGCAGGAGACGCTCTCCGCCGTGATCAGCGCGCGTAACACCGCCGTCAAGGCCACCACGCCCGAAGCCAAGATGGAAGCCGACAACGTGCTGACCGGTGCGCTGCGCCAGCTCTTCGCCGTAGCCGAGGCCTATCCCGATCTTAAGGCAAACACCAACTTTACGCAGCTGCAGGCATCGCTCGAGGATACCGAGAACAAGATTAGCTATGCACGCCAGAGCTACAACGACTGCGTGCTCAGCTACAACAACGCCATTCAGACGTTCCCGGCTGTCATCTTTGCCGGCATCTTTCAGTTTAAGGAGCGCCAGGGCTTCGAGGCCGCCGAAGCAGCCCGCCAGGCCCCGACCGTCAAGTTCTAGTAGTTTGGCAGTGCATCCTTAATCGGCCAAATGCGTAAACCGCCCCGTTGAATGCATACTTCGACGGGGCGGTTTCCTTTTTCGCGAAGGTCCCCCTCTAAGCGCCGTGCATTTTCAGGAGTATTCAACATAACCAAGAGCTTCGGGCGCCACGATAAGTGCCAAAGACCGCGAATATCCCTGCAAATCAAACGCTGTCAGCCCATAACCCCGACCATCATCCGTAGAAAACATCGAGAAATCCCGATTTTTTGCCCGAGGTCGATATGCAGGGGCCTTCGATTGCAGAATACTCGCAAAAATGCACGTCGCCACCACCCCCACATGGCGCGAACCAAAACAAAAGCGCGGCCTTCCTTTCCGGCGCACTCCGCAGGACGAAAGAACCTCCGCCGCACGAAGTGCGCAGCGGAGGTTCTTTCATGTCCGAGGACGCGCCGGAAAGGAAGGTTGCCCTCGGGCCGGACAGCTAAGACAGCTTACGCGACGGTGTAAACCCAGTTGTGCTTGTCCTCGACAGCACCGGACTGGATGCCCGTCAGGGTCTCGCGGAGCTTCTTCATCACGGGGCCGATCTCGGTGTAGCAAGCCGGGAAGGTCACGGTCTCGTCGGCGCCGTAAACCTTGTTGTCGATCTCGCCCACCGGGGAGATGACGGCAGCGGTGCCGCACAGGCCGCACTCCACAAAGGTGCCGGCCTTGACCTCGGCCCACTCGACGGGACGCTGGTCAACGGTCATGCCCAGGTCCTGAGCGACCTGAACGAGCGAGCGACGGGTGATGGAGGGAAGGATGGAATCGGTGTGCGACTGCGGAACGACGAGCGTGCCGTCCTCCTTCACGAACAGGACGTTGGCACCGCCGGTCTCCTCGACATAGGTGCGGGACTCGGAGTCGAGATACAAGTTCTCGGCATAGCCCTCGCGGTGAGCCTCCATCGTGGGCTTGAGGGACATGGCGTAGTTCAGGCCGGCCTTGATGTTGCCGGTGCCGTGCGGTGCGGCGCGGTCGTACTCGGAAACGCGCAGCTTGACGGGCTTGAGGCCACCCTTAAAGTACGGACCGACCGGGGTCACGAGGATGCGGAACGTGTACTCAGGAGCGGGAGCCACGCCGATCACGTCACCGGAGCCGATCATAAACGGACGCACGTACAGGGTCGCGCCGGAGCCGAAGGGCGGAACCCAGGCGGCGTTGGCAGAAACGACCTGCTTGACGGCCTCAACGAACTTGTCCTTGGGGAACGGGGGCATCTCGAGGCGCTGGGCAGAGTTATACATGCGCTCGGCGTTCATGTCGGGACGGAAGCAGACGATGCTGCCGTCCTCGGCGGTGTAGGCCTTCAGGCCCTCAAAGACCTCCTGGCAGTAATGGAAGATACCGCCGCACTCGGAGACATGCAGGGTGTGGTCGGTGGTCAGGCCGCCCTCGTCCCACTCGCCATCCTTCCAATGAGCCTCGTAGCTGTAATCGGTCTTCATGTAGCCAAAGCCGAGGCTACCCCAATCGATATCCTTCTTCTCGACAGTCATATGTCGCTCCTTACATACACAGTTGCATACTCGCGAACCCGCACGCAAGGACCGAGGCCGACCGCGTCGCAACGTCGCACGCCCGGAGCGTAGAGCCGGACGGGACACGCGAGCAGCATCAAAGCCGATGGCACGTCGATTCGCATGCACGAGATTGTACTCCGCACGCGCGTCGGATAAAACGTTTTTCTTTAACTAACTAAAGTATTTTCATTTGACCGAAGCCGAAGAGGCCCGCCACCGTAAACGGTGACGGGCCTCAACTGCACGGTTTGCGCGCTGGCTCGAGCTACGCGTTCTTTTTGCCCAGCTTAGCCTTAACCAGACCGACCACAGTCGGAATGATCGATACGGCAACGATGCCGACGATCAGCAGCTCAAAGTGCTCCTGCACAAAGGGGATGCCGCCAAAGAAGTAGCCCAGCAGTGTAAAGAGCGTCGACCAGGTAATGCCGCCCAGCACGTTAAAGATGACAAAATTGCGCCAGTGCATGCCGCCCATGCCGGCGATAAAGGGCACAAAGGTGCGGATAAACGGGAAGAAGCGACCCAGGAAGATGGCCAGGTGACCCCACTTGTCCAAGAAATCCTCGGACTTTTTGATGCGCTCAGGCGTCATGGCCTTGACCTTGCCCGAAGCGATAATCTTTTTGCCAAAGAAGTGACCGATCATAAAGTTGCACTGGTCACCCAGGATGGCAGCAGCCCATGCGACGGCCAGCAGTGCCACGATGTTAAAGCCACCGTTGTGGGCAAAGAAGCCCGAAGCAAACAGCAGTGAATCGCCAGGAAGGAACGGGAAGAACACCACGCCTGTCTCAATGAAGATAATCAGGAACACGCAGCCGTAGGCCATAAGCGGGCCGGCGGCGATCCAGCTGGCAATCGCGGTGCGCGGGTCTTTGAGCAGCTCGGCGATAAAATTGATGAAACCCATGAAGTAAAACCTCTCAGTTGTGGGCGCGGATACGTCCAAGTTGACCAGTATACGGTTGCGGCGCCCCCTCGTGCGCAACCCCACAAAAGCATGACTCCATTACCAGCAAGTTTGCATAACTGACACCTGTTGCGCAAAGCCGCCAGGATTGTCCTTCCTAATCCCTAGCGAATCGCTATACTTTATTGAATCGCATTGCTATGACGCTAAGGGAGGGCGGCCGGTGAGCTTTATCAATACCATTCGCGAGGACATCAAGACCGTCCAAGCGCAAGACCCCGCCGCGCAAAGTGCCCTGGTCATCTTCCTTTCCTATCCTGGTCTGCACGCCAAGTGGAACCACGTGCCCGAGCACTGGCTCTGGGAGCACGGTCATCGCTCGCTCGCCCGTGTGCTATCTCAAATCACCCGCCACATCACCGGCGTCGAGATTCACCCTGCCGCACAGATCGGCAAGCACTTCTTTATCGACCACGCCATGGGCGTCGTCATCGGCGAGACCACCATTGTGGGCGACAACTGCGTGCTTTACCAGGGCGTTACGCTCGGCGGCACCGGCAACGAAACCGGCAAGCGCCACCCCACCCTGGGTAACAACGTCACCGTGGGCACGGGCGCCAAGGTGCTCGGCAACATCCGCATCGGCAACAACGTCAAGATCGGCGGCAACTCGGTCGTCGTCAAGGACGTGCCCGACAACTGCACCGTCGTGGGCGTGCCGGGACGCATCATCAAGCGCAACGGCTGCCGCGTGTTCGAGGAGAGCTTCGACGCCAAGCAGCATCGCGAGTACATGCCCGATGACGCCGCCGAGCAGAGTGCCCTCAACCGCCAAGGCATCACCGAGAACGCCCGCCGCGTCAAAGAACTCGAGCGAGAGGTGGCCGAGCTCAAGGCCCTCGTCGCCAAGCTCGTGGACGAGCGCTAGGAACGCAAGCGGCACAAAACGACATCGGCATCAACGCAAGAAGGCGCGCTAGGGAATTCATCCCCGGCGCGCCTTTCTTTTTGATGTGACATGCGGAACTGTCCCTTTGTCACATTATGCGAACTGACTCAGATAGAGGTCGGCATAAGCGCCCTCGGCTGCGAGCAGCTCCTTATGCGTGCCCTGCTCGATAATGTTGCCGTGGTCCATGACCAGAATCAGGTCGGCATCCACGATCGTCGACAGGCGATGCGCGATCACAAAGCTCGTGCGCCCATGCATGAGCGCGTCCATGGCACGGCCGATGGCAAGCTCGGTGCGCGTGTCCACGCTCGACGTCGCCTCGTCCAGGATGAGAATCGCCGGGTTGTTGAGCAGCACGCGCGCAATGGTCAGCAGCTGACGCTGGCCCTGGCTGATGCTCTCGGCATCGTTGGCCACGCGCGTGTCGTAGCCCTGCGGCATGGTGCGTACAAAGAAGTCGACCTGCGCGGCGCGTGCGGCGGCCACGACCTCCTCGCGCGTCGCCTCGGGGCAGCCGTAGGCGATGTTTTCGGCAATCGTGCCATCGAACAGCCAGGCGTCCTGCAGCACCATGCCAAACTGCTGGCGCAGCTCGCCGCGGTCCATGCGGCTCGTGTCTACGCCGTCGAGCGTAATACGCCCGCCGTCAATCTCGTAGAAGCGCATGAGCAGGTTGATGAGCGTGGTCTTGCCCGCGCCCGTGGTTCCCACCACGGCAATCTTCTGGCCCGGCTCGGCGGTAAACGACACATCGCGCATGAGCGGCTTGTCGGGCGCATAACCAAAACGCACATGCTCAAAGGCGACGCGGCCCTCCACGCGGCCCGGCAGCTTGGCGGCCTCGCCCGGCTGCGGATCCGCCTCCATCTCGGGTTCATCGAGCAGGTCGAACACGCGCTCCGCACTCGCCAGCGCGCTCTGCAGCGAGTTGAAGGTAAACGACAGCTGCGTCATGGGCTCGGATGCCTCGTAGATAAACTGGAAGAACGCCTGGAACACACCGACGGTCATGTGGCCGGCAACCAGCATGCTGCAGCCCACAATCGCAATCACGATCTGTGCCAGGCGGCCGATAAAGCGCACCGCGGGGCCGACGGCGTTAATCATAAAGTCGGCCTTGGCACTCACGCGCGCTAGCTCGCTCGAGGCCTGGTGCACCTCGGCAGAGCTCTGACGCTCGCGGTTAAACGCGCGAATCACCAGACGGCCCGAATAGCCTTCCTCGACCGCACTCGTAATCTTGGACACCCACTCCTGGCGCTCACCGGTTACGTCATGCGTGCGACGCGAGACCACCTTGGTCACCAGCAGCGACAACGCCGTAAAGAACAAAAAGACCAGCGTAAGTGGCACGCTAAACACGAACATCACGCTCACGGCGCCCACCACGGTGCCGATCGACACCAGAAGCTGCAGCAAGCCGCGCTGCATGCTCTCGGACATCTTGTCCAGGTCGTTGGTCGCGCGGCTGACGACCTCGCCGGGACGATGCGCGTCAAAATAGGCGAGCGGCAGACGATTGAGCTTTTGGGCGATGCGGTTACGCAGACGTAGGTTGAGGCGTTCGGCCACGCTCGACATCAAAAAGCTCTGGAGCGCGTAGAACGAGGCAGCGGCCGTCCAAATCATAAAGTAGATGAAGATGGTCCTACCGCAGTTCTCCCAGGTGATGTTGAAAGTGGTGTCGTTGGCAAACGCCACCTGAATGTGGCCCCACAGCTCATCGATCACGCGGGCGCTATATGCCGGCGCAGCGGTGTTAAAGATGGCATAGAACACAATGCTCGCGAACACGATATAGAAGCGCCAATGGTCGCCGGCGGCCTCGCTCCACAGGCGGCGCACCGTCGCCCAGGTATCCCGAGGCGTCTCGTCCTCGTCCTCGTCGTCCACATCGCGCATGCGCTCTGCCTCAGCGCGGGCGCGCTCGTCCTCGGCGCGCTCGTTTTCCTCGTACAGCGCCTGGCGGCGCGCCTCGCGAGCGGCCGCCGCCTTGGCGGCCTCATCCAGCTCGGGTGCTACGGCGGCCTGGTCGACCATTTTATCGGCGGCGTCCACAGCAGCGGCATCGACAAGGCCGCCTTGTTTCCTGAGCTCCTCGGCCATGCTACTCACCTCCCTTCATTTGCGATTCCGCGATGGCGCGGTACACCTCGCAGGTTTCCATAAGCTCGCCATGCGTGCCCAGACCCACAACCTCGCCGTCCTTGAGCACGACGATCTGGTCGGCGTGCAAGATCGTCGATATGCGCTGCGCGATGATGAGCACCGCAGCGTCACGCGTCTCGTCTTGCAACGCATGGCGCAGGGCGGCATCGGTCTTAAAGTCCAGGGCCGAAAAACTGTCGTCGAAGATATATAGATCGGCATGCTTCATGAGTGCGCGGGCAATCGCCAGGCGCTGGCGCTGACCACCCGAGAAGTTCGTGCCGCCCTGGGCCACCGGCGTATCGAGCCCCTGGGGCTGGTCGAGCACAAAGGTGCTCTGGGCAACCTCCAGCGCATGGAGCATGTCAGCCTCAGTCGCGTCTTCGTTGCCAAAGCGCAGGTTGCTCGCCACCGTACCCGAGAACAGCCATGCCTTCTGCGGCACATAGGCGATACGCCCGCGGATGTCGTCTTGCGAAAGGTCGCGCAGATCGATGCCATTCAGGCGAATGGCGCCCTTCGTGGCATCGTGGAAGCGAAGCAAGAGCTTGGCCACCGTCGACTTGCCCGAACCCGTCGAGCCTACAATCGCCGTGGTCTGGCTACGGCGACAGGCAAAGCTCAGGTCGCACAGGGTATCCTCGTCGGCATCGTCAAAACGGAACGACATGTGGTCGAACACGGCCACCGCGTCGGCACCGTCAACAGACTCCGCCGCGCACGTGTCCAGCGTGCGCTTGCCGTCCACGATGCTCGGCTCAATCTCCAACACCTGCTGCGCACGGTTCAGGCATGCGGCGGCGCGTGGGAGCGTCAGAATCACCATCTGCGCCGTCATCACAAAGAACAGGATCAGGATCGCGTACTCCAGCACGGCCGAGATGCTACCGATTTGCATGGCGTGGACGCCCACGCGGTTGCCGCCCACCCACAGCACCGCCACCTCGGCGATATTCATCAAAAAGAAGCTGGAGCTGTCGAGACCCACAAACAGGTGGTTGACCTTGATGGCATTGGCCGCGTAATCGCTAAACACCTCGTCCAGGCGCTGCTCCTCGTGGCGCTCCTTGTTAAATGCGCGGATGACGCGCACGCCCACGATGTTCTCGCGCAGCACCACGTTCATGCGGTCGATAAAGCTCTGCAGGCGCATAAAGATCGGCGCGGCGTTGGCAACGGTAAAGACCGCCGCCACCAGCACGATCGCAACCACCACGCCCAGCAGCGTACCCATGGCGGGATCGATGAACCAAGCAAAAATGATGCCTGCCACGGCCAAGAACGGCACCGGCAGCACCAGCTGAATCGTCTGAAGGACAGCTTGCTGAATCACGTTGATGTCGTTGAGCGAGCGCGTGATCATCGAACCCGTGCCAAAGCGCTCAAAGTCGCTGGCGGACAGCTCGAGCGACTTGTCGTACACGGCATTGCGGATATCGCAGGCCACGTTGGCGGCCAGGCGCGCCGAAAGATAGCAGCCCAGCACCGTGCCGCCGCTGGCCATGCCGGTCGCGATAAGCATGTACAGGCCGTTGCGTAATATATAGTCGACATCACCCGTGGTAATACCGGTGTTGACCATGTTCGCCAGCATCGTGGGAACCAACAGCGTACCGACGTTATCTATCAGCACCGCAAACAGCGTCACCGCAATCAGACCGCGGTACGGCCTCATAAACCTCATTAAGAGTCGCATGCGTCCCCCTCGCCCTTATCGTCAGTCTCGTTCTCGGCGGCCACTTGCCGTTTAAATGCCTCGCACTCTTCGTTAAGAACATGGGAGAACTTACCGACCAAGCGCATGATCTCGCACTGTTCCCACGGCTCGAGCGCCTCGAATGCCTGTTGCTCGGCTTTTTGCGCCGGCAACGCGTAGCGCTTGGCAAACCGCACGCCTTCTTCGGTCAGTCGTACAACCTTGTTTTTACGACTGCCCTCGGCAAACTCCAACGTCGCAAGCCCTCGCGCCCTAAGCGTTTTAATCGCCGAATTGATGGTCTGTTTGCTGTAGAACCATTCACTCGTCAGCCGACTCACGGCAACGCTTCCGCCCGCTGCACTCGTGTCGACGAGCATCCAGTAGGCGCAGTCCGAAAGGCCGCAGGCGCGCGAGAACTCCGAATAGATATGGTCGAGTCCATTGAGCAACCGATCGAAGTCGACCAGCGTAACCGCACTATTCATCTATCCCACCATTCAATTGTCCGATTTTTGACCAATTATGTGTCTCTAGATTAGTCCGAGTTTTGACTATCGTCAACAGGCTCTCCGCAAATGCGTGCATTTTTATGGCCTATCGGCAGAAAAAGACCGCCGGCGCGGGGGCGGCGCCAGCGGTCACGTGAAAATCGGGTTTTATTGCCTGTTAAGCGGCGACGGCCTCATAGACCGTAGCGCCCGAGAAGCTGTCATGCAGGCTCTTGCCGGCAATCCACGGCAGCTCGACGACCTCGCAGACCGTGTTGACCAACTCAGAACAGTCAGTAAAGTGGCCCTTGTCGTTGAGGGCCTCGCAATCCTGAACACGCCAATAGCCATCGGTGTGCGTGATGTAGTACTCGTGATCGTTGATCGACACGAAAGCGCGCGTCTTGGAACGCAGCAGCTTCAGAAATCCTTCGAAATCGGTCTCGACGACATCTCCAGCCTGGAACATGATGTTACCTCCTGGCCCGGCGCCACCACGGCGCATTGATAAACGTTGGTACTCCTTTAGTAAAACCCTTATCAGAGGTTATGCGTTCGTCATTTAGGCAAGTGGTAAAAAACCGCAGGGTAGACGGGATAAAACGTTTAACCATCCCATTTGTTTGTCACATTCTGAAGGTACTTTTATGCAAACCTACTTTCCCAATTGGAATCTATCCTTTTGGCCGGGCAATTGACCGTCTATCGTTTGAGCCCGACGGGTATGAACGGGGCATCTGCAACGCCACCGCAAGGAGACACCATGGAGACTATCGAAGCACTCATTCACCGCCGCAGCTGCCGCAACTACAGCGATCGTCCCGTCGAGGCCGAAAAGCTTGCACGTATTATCGAAGCCGGCCAATATGCACCGAGCGGCATGGGCCGCCAGCCGGTGACGTTTGTCGCCGTCACCGACCCCGCGACCGTCGAGCGTCTCTCGCAGCTCAACGCGCAAGTCATGGGCAGCAACAGCGACCCCTTCTATGGCGCCAAGACCGTTGTGGTGGTGCTGGTTGACCGCAGCGTGCCCACACATCTGGAAGACGGCTCGCTCGCCATGGGCAACCTGCTCAACGCTGCCTATGCGCTGGGCGTTGATTCGTGCTGGATTCATCGCGCCCACGAGGTTTTCGATTCGCCCGAGGGCCTGGAGCTACTGGCCAGTTGGGGTCTACCCGCCGACGGCAGCCTGCGCGGTGTCGGTAACTGCATTCTTGGCTACGCCGAGGACACGCTACCCGAGGCAAAGCCGCGCCGCGACAACGTGGTATACGTCAAGTAGCGCAGGAGTGTCCCAAACTGCCGGCAGAAAAGGAACGTCCCCTTCTGCCGGCAAGCTATGTTGATATTTGAGTTGTCGTCGCTTCGCTTGTCTGGGTCGTTTCGGCGTCGTCGCCTTGCTTGTCTTCGTCCTTTTGCGCATCGGCGATGGTGGAAGCCGCCGCAACGATACCGCGCTGGGGCGCAACGCCCGTCTGGGTCTGTGCGCCCTCGACAACTTCTGTGCCTGCATGCGCGAGCTCAGGCGATTTAAACACTGCGTCCAAGTTGGCGCCACCGCCGGCATAGCCAAGCGCAGCGAGTGCGATGACGATCACTGCAACGGCGGCCACGATCGGCACGTAGCGATGCCAGCCGGCGGGATTGAGCCCGCTGCGGCGAGCCGCCCCGCGGCTGATGTAGCCGAGCGTTCCGTCGTGCTTGAGCTTTGAGCCCACCACGCGTTTGCGGCCCCACAGCGAGGACTCTGCCTGCATTGCCAAGCGGGCGCTTGCCGAAGGATAGCCGTATTTAGTGCGCTTGAACGAGCCATCAAACCCCGAGGCGTGTTTGCCCCACGTCACCGATGTCGTGCGTCGGTTAACCGGCGCGGCACTCCGCCTTCTGCGGCTCGGTTTTGAAGTCTCAGCCATATGCCCTCGCACGCCGTAACCAAATCGAAACAATAACGCTTTGGACTGTAGCACACGCGTCGCGCGCGGTCACGGGCGCCTCGCTCAACGGTCATCGTCCTTCAGCAAGCGCCACAGAGTTGTACGGCTTATGCCCAGCACCTCCGCCGCACGGGTTCGGTTGCCGTGGAGATGGTCTACAACCAGATGCGCGATATCTCGCTCGGTATCGGCCAGCGGTCGCAGGATATACAGGTCACTTTCGAGCGTCGGGGCGCCAAAGGTTGCGGTCTTAATCACGTCCTCTTGGGCGAACACTTCCTCCGCCACAGCGCGGTCCACCGTGCCCGTCCCCACCAATATATACAGTCGTTCCGAGACCTCGCGGAGCTGCAGATAGTTGCGCGGCCAGCGGTAAGCATCGAGCGTCTTCGTCGCCGCGGCAGACAGCGTGGGCGCTGCCGTCCCAAATGCATCAGCGAGATATTCCAAATAGCGCGCGACCTTCGTCGACGCGGCTCCCTGCTCGGCGATTGCCGGCGCGACGCTCACCGCACAGGCGAAGCGCTCGGTCACAAAGGCGGCTTGATCACTTTCGCCGCCGCCCGGCATGTCATTCGCCGTCAGCACCACATGGCAGCGCGTCGCCAACGCGGTGTCGGCCATCGTGGAAACGAGCTCGCGGAGGCGCTGGGGGCCAACCGCATTCCAGCCCTCAATGCAAAGTGTCAGCCCCGTTTGGAACAACGGCGATTCGGCGCTTTTGAGCACATGGCGCCAACCGCGCTCGGTGAGCTCATCGAGCGCAACGGAAACAAAGGGCTGATCGGCAAAAGGACCGTCCAGATAGAGGCGCTTGGCGATCTCGACCTGACCCGCTCCCAGCTCGCCCTCGAGCATAAGGGGCACACCGCGCGCGTAGCTCTCGGCAACCGGCGCAGCCACCGAGGCCGCCCCCTCAACGATGCCGTACGCGCTCGATTCGTAGCGGGCCTCAACTTCGTCGGCGTTGAGCCATTCGATGCCCGCATGCGCCGCGGCACCGCGCACCTCGCGGACCACGACGACCCAAAGACCCCCGCCCTCTTTGTCGGTGGGGCGAACGGTCAGGCTCAGGCGCGTACCCGCACGCCCCATAACCAGACGCGCGCCGTCTCCTATACGGTCGAGGCGCTCAGCGACAAAAGCCGCCACATCCCGCTCAAGCGCCGCGTCATTCATGGTCGAGATCGCGACGCCCCCACGCGCATCGATTGCCAATGCCGAGGCCCCGGCAGCAGTCAGGGCATCGGTCAAGATGTTCAGCTTGGCATCGCTATCCATGATTTGCCCCTGTCCGCGGCGACATGCAGCCACCGACGGTCGCACGACCGAGTGTTTCAAAATTGAACGATATTGCTCACCAAACACTATAGGGCAGAAAGCGCCGTCCTGCGAGTATAGGTGTTGCCCCGCATCGCCATCCTGGCGGGGCGATAAGAGCTCTTCGGGACTTATAAACCTGCGGACAAGCCATACCCGCAAGAGCTCCTATCGCTCCACCGTGAGAATGCGCTCACCAGCAACCAGCACGCAAACAAGCTACTTCTCTACCAGATTCCCAGTACGTGTTGCATTCCCAAACTCATGCACGCAATGCCAATCCAGCAGCAAAAGCCCAATGCGATGGGCTTGCCGCCCTTTTTGACCAGCTCGACGATATCGGTATTAAAGCCAATAGCCGCCATGGCCATCACAATAAAGAATTTCGACAGCTCCTTGATGGGCGCCGTAAAGGACGCGGGAAGCTGAAGCACCGTGGTGATCACGCTCGCCAGCACAAAGAACAGCACGAACATGAGAAACGCGCGTTTAAGCGAGAACGTGCTTTTGGCGTCGCCGCCGGCCTTGCGCGCCAGATGCATCTGCCAGCATGCGAGAGCCAACGTAATGGGAATAATGGCCAGCGTCCTGGTGAGCTTGACCACTGTGGCGCTTTCGAGCACATTGGCGCCGGGATGCATACTGTCCCAGGCGCTCGCCGCAGCCGTTACCGACGAGGTGTCGTTGATGGCGGTGCCGGCAAACAGGCCAAAGCCCTCGTTGGTCAGCCCGAGCATGCCGCCGAGCGTCGGAAACACGAGCGCCGCGATAACGTTAAACAGGAAGATGACCGAAATAGCCTGGGCAATCTCACGATCGTCGGCGTCGATGACGGGCGCGGTCGCGGCAATGGCAGAACCGCCGCAAATCGACGAACCCACACCCACAAGCGTCGCGATCTTGCCCGGCACATTCATAACGCGGCAGAGCACGAAGGCAATGACAAGCGAGGTCGAGATCGTCGCCACGATAATCGGTAGCGACTGAGCGCCTTTGGACAGAATCTGCGAGAGGTTCATGCCAAAGCCAAGCAGGATAACCGCGTACTGCAAGACTTTTTTAGACGTATAGGTGACACCGGCGGCGAGCTGTTCGCGACGATTCTTGGGAAAGACGAGCGCGAGGACCATGCCAAAGAGGATGGCAAACACCGGCCCGCCGACCACCTCAACCTGTTTGCCGAGTAACGTCGCGGGGATAGCGATGATCAGGCAGAACAAGACACCCTTCCAGCGCTCGCGTACGATATTGGCCAGTTGCATATGGGATTCCTTCTTTCTATTTCACGTTTGCGACGGCTTATGATACGGCAACATTGAGCACAGCCCTGCGCAAATACAGACTAAGATGCCGCAATAGTTCTCGGGCGACAGCCGAATTACCCACCGCGGAAAGCTGATTCGCGGCATAATTAACAGCTGATATATGAGTGTGATAGAACGGTTGTGAGGCACTATGGAAGAATCGATGCACGTCGGCGAGCAGGAAACGAGCCTACAGGACCAGTCCTACCACACCATTCGACGCAAAATCGTCTACCTGGACTACAAGCCGGGCGAAAAGCTGGGCGTCAAGCAGCTTTGCGACGACCTGGATATGGGGCGCACCCCTGTGCGCGAGGCGCTGGTGCGTCTGGCGCAAGAGGGCCTGGTGCGCACCGTGCCCCAAAGCGGCACCTATGTCTCGCCCATCAACCTCACTCTTGCCGAGAGCGCCTGCTACATTCGCGAGCATCTGGAAAAGCAGGTGATTGTGGAGTGCTGCGCCCGTGCCACCTCGGCAGGCATCGAGCAGCTCGACCGAGCCATCGCGCTGCAGGAAAAGACCATGGCCGAGGAGGATCGCATCGGCTTCTTTTTAAGCGACAACCTCATGCACCGCATGATCTTTAGCATCGCGTGCCGCAGCACCGTGTGGTCGTGGCTCGAAGAGACCAATGCCGACCTGGAGCGCTTCCGCTGGCTGCGCGCTGCCACGCAGGTTCTCGACAATCAGGACATCGTGAACGAACACAAGCAGATTCGCCGCGCTATCGCCGGTCGCGACCCCATCGAAGCGAGCTTTTTGGTCAGCAAGCACCTGCATATGATGTTCCGCAACCAGACCGAGGTTCTGGACCAGTTCCCCGAGTACTTCGAGACCAGCAAGCTCCGCTAACCTGCCAAAAAGGGACAGGTTCATTTTGGCAGGTTTTATCTGGTCAAATGCAACAAGGCCCGGCTCCGTCTTGATGCGGAGCCGGGCCTTAGTCGTTAGGACGGCGGAATATTAGTTATTCCACGGTCACGCTCTTGGCGAGGTTGCGGGGCTGGTCGACGTCGCAGCCGCGCAGAATGGCGACCTCGCGGGCGAGCAGCTGCAGCGGGACGCTCGCCGTGATGGGGCTGAACACGTCGCGGACTGCCGGCACGCGGATGATGCAGTCGGCGATCTTGTTGATCTCCTCGTCGCCCTCGGTGGCAACGACGATGACCTTGGCGCCGCGCGCCTTGCACTCCATAAGGTTCGACACGGTCTTGTCGTAGGTGGCACTCTTGGTGGCCACGGCGATGACGGGGAAGCCCGAGTCGATCAGGGCAATGGGGCCGTGCTTCATCTCGCCGGCGGCGTAGGCCTCGGCGTGCAGGTAGCTGACCTCTTTGAGCTTGAGCGCGCCCTCGTAGGAAATAGCGGCACCCATGCCACGGCCCACGAACAGCGCGGACTGCGCGTCCTTGCACAGCAGGGCGGCCTCATGCACAGCCTCGGTCTGGGTATCCAAAATCCACTGGATCTGCTCGGCCGTATCGGAAAGCTCGCGGAACAGCATGCGCGCCTGCTTGGTGGTCAGGCGGTACTTGACCTGCGCCAGCAGCAGAGCCAGCAGCGTCAGGCTCACGACCTGGCCGATGAAGCTCTTGGTCGAGGCGACCGCGATCTCCTTGTTGGCCTTGGTGTAGATGACGCCGTCGCTCTCACGCGCCACGGGGCTGCCCACCACGTTGGTGATGCCAAAGACCTTGGCGCCCTTGATGCGCGCGTCGCGAATGGCGGCAAGGGTATCGGCCGTCTCGCCCGACTGGGACACGGCAACGACAAGCGTCGTCGGCGTAATGATGGGGTTGCGATAACGGAACTCGCTGGCCGCCTCCACCTCGGTGGGGATGCGAGCCCAGCCCTCAATGAGATTCTTGGCAATGAGGCCAGCGTGATAGCTGGTTCCGCAAGCGATCACGTAGACGCGGTCGATGTCGTTGAGTTCCTCGAGCGAAAGGCCCAGCTCGTCGATGTCGAGCTCGCCGGCCGGCGTCATACGACCGACCAGCGTGTCACGCACGACGCGCGGCTGCTCGTGGATTTCCTTGAGCATAAAGTCGGGATAACCGCCCTTTTCGGCCATGTCCAGGTCCCAGTCGATGTGGGTGACCTTGGGCTCGATAACGTTGCCAGCCTCGTCGGTGTACTCGACGCCTGCGGGCGTGAGCTTGGCAAACTGACCGTCCTCGAGCACCACGACATCGCGGGTGGCGTCGATGAGCGCGATGACGTCGGAGGCGACATAGGCGCCGGTCTCGCCTGCGCCGACCACAATCGGGGAATCCTTGCGGGCCACGGCGATCACGCCGGGCTCGTCAGCGCACACGGCGGCCAGACCATAGGCACCGACCACGTGGGTGCAAGCCTCGCGCACGGAGGCCATCAGGTCGTGCGTCTCGGCATAAGCCTCTTCGATCAGATGCGCGAAGACCTCGGTGTCGGTCTCGCTCTTAAAGTGGTGGCCGCGGCCCTCCAGCTCTTCGCGCAGCTCGGCGAAGTTCTCGATGATGCCGTTGTGGACGATGGCGATACGACCGTCGCAGCTGGTGTGGGGGTGAGCGTTAACGACGGAGGGCTTGCCGTGGGTGGCCCAACGGGTGTGGCCGATACCGCAGGTAGCGTCGCTGTCAATATTGGAAAGCTCGCTCTCCAGGCCCGCAACCTTGCCCACGCGGCGAATGACGTCGAGGTGAGCCGCGGCGCCCTCGCCCACCTCGAGCGCAACGCCCGAGGAGTCATAGCCGCGATACTCCATACGCTTGAGGCCCGTGACCAGGATGTTCTTTGCAATATCAGAGCCGGTGTAGCCGACAATTCCGCACATAGGATAAATCCCTTCGTTCGCGTGACTGCAAGACGTCCACGCACAGGGGGCGCTGAGACGTATAACGTTCGAGTATTGTACTCACGCAAGCGCAAGCTGATATACCAGAAGTGGTATCTCAACTTAGATACCACCCGATGCACACACGTCCAGCCGGTCCAAACCACCACAAAAGCGCCTGTCCCCCTTCGTGGTGGTCGCGTTGGCAACAGCGTTTCCCCAGATAAAACCTGCCAAAATAAACCTATCCCTTTTTGGTTGGTTTGGGATGCTACAATCTGGCTTGTACTTGAAACGCATCAAAGGGGCCGCTATGGCAAAGGTAAAAATCAGCGACGTCGCGCGCGAGGCCGGAGTTTCGCTGGGCACGGTTTCCAACGCGCTCAACCACCCCGAAAAGCTGCGCCCCGAAACCCTCAAGCTCATCAACGAGACCATCAATCGCCTTGGCTACCTGCCCAACCAAAGCGCTCGTCAGCTCGCGGGCGGCGCCACCAAATCCTTTGGCCTGGTGCTCCCCCGTCTCGATCACGGCTTTTCGCTCCAAATCGCCAGCGGCGCCCACAACGAGGCTCGCAAGCACGGCTATGACTTGCTCATCGCCAACGCCGATAACGACGATATTCTCCAGGACCATTACCTGCGCTACTTTATGGGCACCCAGATGTCCGGCGTCATGGTTCAGCCCATGGCATCCCCCGACTGGCACCCCGCCATGGCCAAGATGCCCGTGCCGATCGTCCATCTGGACATCCATTGCTCCGAGCCCGGCTACTACGTAGCGGCCGACAACGAGGCCCAGGGTCGCATCATTGCCGAACTTGCCATCGCCCGCGGTGCACGCCATATCACCGTTGTGGGTAGAGCAGCATTTATGCAACTCACCCTGCGCGTCCTTGGCATTCATAAGGCACTCGCCCTACACCCCGATATCAAGATCGAAGTCATCGACGCCGGCGAATGGAATACCGCCGCCGACGGCTACGGCATCGGCGCCCAAATCGCCGCGCGCCCCGCCGACGAACGCCCCGATTTTGTCGTCGGCCTGACCGACGTGTTGGCCTCGGGCGTCATCTCGGCGCTGGTCGACAAGGGCATCTCTGTCCCCGGGCAAGTACGCGTAGCAGGTTGCGATGGCAACCCGCTCGCTTGGAGCGGATCGGTCCCGCTCACTACGGTAGCGCCCCCGGGCTACGAGATTGGCCGCAAGGGCGTTCAATTGCTCATGGAGCAAATCGAGAACAAGGCCCCGGCGAAGACCAAGCACGTCCACATCGGCTCTGCCGCGCGCACCGTCACCGCAGTCACCGCCGCCGAGGATATCAACCGCCAAGAACTCGTACGGCCGTTCCTGCTGGAACGCGCCAGCACCCAGGCAAGCAGCCAGACCGACGCCACGGCCATCAACCTAGGCGCGTATCTGTAGCACGCCCGCAAGTATGCTATGTCGCCGCTTAAGCAAAAGGGGCCCGACCATTGCCGGGCCCCTTTTGCTTAAGCGCAAACGTAGGCAATTGCTCGTTTCAACGCCGCAATTGTCTAGCGCGCGGCTTTAACTGCCGCCGAAAGGTCGAACAACGTATCGAGCACGGCCTCGCAGCCATCCACCACGTCCTGCGGCAGCGGAACAATGTCAGGAACGGCAAAGACGTGGCAGCCGGCCGTAATGCCCGAGACGCAGCCGTTGCGCGAATCCTCGACCACGGCACATTCCTCGGGAGCAAAGCCCGCGCGCTCGCAGGCGAGCAGATACATCTCGGGGTCGGGCTTGCCGTGCACGACGTCCTCGCCACACGTTACCGTTTCAAACTTGTCAAAGAGGCCAACCATCTTAAGGTTGCGCTCGGCCGTAACGAGGCGCGACGACGTCGCTAGACCAACGTGATAGCCCGCAGCCAGCAGCTCGTCTAGGCACTCGGCGGCGCCGGCCTTAAGTTCCAGTTCGGTCTTGACCATCTCGTCGCGAATCTCCTTGTGGCGGACATAGACCGCCTCGGTGGTTTCGTGGCTGCCGTAATGCTCATCAAGGATGTCCATGACATCGGGCAGCGTGCGGCCGATAAACTGATGGATCAGCGCTTCATCAATCGCGAGCCCCAGCTCAGCGGCGCCTGCCTTCCAGGCCTTAATCCCCAAACGCTCGGTATCGACCAGCGTTCCATCCATGTCAAAAATAACAGCCTTGATCATATCGGTCCCCCATCGACTCTCGCTGTCGCGTTGCTGCAACTCTACCGCATTTGGCAACTTGTATATAACGTATATACCATATTGCACTTTCGTTACACAGATAGAAGTCTTATGGCAAGTAACGCATTAGGATTATAGTTTTCGATCGAGTACTCAACGATAAGGAACGTTTCATGATTTTAGACACCACGGCACCCGCAGAGGAGCTTCAAGACAAGCTATCGGCGCTCGAACAGCTGCTTTTGGCATACGGGCGCGTGGCTATCGGGTTTTCCGGCGGCGTTGACAGCAGCTTTTTGGCCGCCGTATGCGCCCGCATCATGCCTACCAATACCCTCCTCGTCCATCTCACCACGCCGCTCATCGGCACGCCCGAGCAGGCTTCGTTTGAGCAGTCCGTTGATGGACAAGCCAATGAAGGGGCGCATTTTAAGCTCCCCGTGCTCAATCTTTCGGTCGATCAGTTGCAGCTCCCCCAAGTAGCCTGCAACGATGCCAATCGCTGCTACCACTGCAAGCACGCTGGCTTTACCGCCATCGTCAACCACGCCAAGTCGCTCGGCTTTCCCACCGTCATCGATGGCAGCAATGCAAGCGATCGCGGTGACTACCGCCCCGGCATGCGTGCGGCAGAAGAGCTCGGCGTACGCTCACCCCTTATGGAGGTCGGCTTTACCAAGGACGAAGAGCGCGAGCTGCTGCGCGCATGGGGTTATCCCGTTTGGAACCTGCCGGCGGGAGCATGTCTTGCCACGCGCGTCCCCACGGGCGAGGAGCTTACGCGCGAGAAGGTCTCCCTGATTCGCGCCTGCGAGGATTACCTGCACGATCTTGATCTGGCACAGGTACGCGCGCGCCTGGTCGGCGGCTGCATGCATATCGAGGCCGCACCCGCAGATGTCGCCAAGATTGCCACCCTCGGTGGCACCGCAGTCGACGACGAAGGCAAAACCCCGCTGCCCGCCGCCATCGAGTCCGCGCTGCGCGAGCTGGGCTGCAACCATATCTCCCCCGAGGTCACCCCCTACATTCACGGTGCCATGAATCTTTAGGCTACGCCGTTTTACAAACGGCGTAACTGCTCGGCGCTGCGCAGGCCCCGGGCACGGCAATCTGACGTTCAACTTCACGGGCGCGACCAAAAGGTCAGCGCCCGCTTGTTTCACGTCACCTTACCGCACCCGGAGCCCGCTCGCTCGCATATGCTCAACCTGGACTGCGTTAACTGACCTGCCAATAAGGGACGGGTTTGTTCTGGTAGGTTTTATCTGGGGAAACGCCGAATAGCCCCACATCAACAACTGCCGCAGCTCCATATGAGACAAATGAATCAGTAGCGTTTGTCTCAAATCTTAAGTATTTGTTCGACAGAACGGCCCTTGCCGGCTCCTGCTAGACTGGTAGATTCCCAACCGTCCATCCAGGAGCCGCAATGTCGCGCAAGTCCGCCTACAAGCAAGTACTTTCCATCGGCGCCGCCGTGGTGCTGGGGTTTGCGCTGTTCACAGGGTCGCTCGACGGAGCGCCCAAGTTGTTGTCGCCGCAAAGTGATGAACAGGCGGCAGCTCTGGCCGAAAAACAAAACGAAAGTCCCAGCCGCACCGACGACGAGGCGGACCTGGTCGATCGGCTCGAATCAGGAACGGCGAGCTCCCCGGACCCTCAAAACAGCCAGGACTCTGGCGATGGCTCCGATTCCGCCGCAACCGACACCGGCGACGGCGCTTCCGCGGACAGCGCCGCCACCCCCATCGACGAGGTCGAAAACCCCGACCTCAACCGCGCCCGCGGTGTTTATCTCAGCAGCATTCCCGACTACGCCGGCAACCCCTACGTTGCCCTGCGCGCCGACAGCACGCACCCGCTCGGCACACCATCATTCACGCTCGATGAATACGAGCGCGCTACAGAAGAGGGTTGCTTTAAGAAGTTCTCCAAGCTTGACAGCCTGGGCCGCACCCGCAAAGCGCTCGCCTGCGTGGGCCCCGAATCACTCGGTCAAGGCGAGCGCGGCGATATCTCGCGTATCCATCCCGCTGGATGGCGCCAGCAGCGCTACGACTTTATTCCGGGCCAGAGCCTCTACAACCGCTGCCATCTCATCGCCTGGTCGCTCTGCGGCGAAAACGCCAACCGCAAGAATCTCCTCACCGGCACGCGTTATCTCAACGAGACAGGCATGCTGCCGTTTGAGGAGCAGATTCTCGACTACATCCGCGAGACGGGCAACCACGTGCTCTATCGCGTCACACCCATGTATAACGAAGAGGAACTTGTCTGCCGCGGCGTGCGCCTTGAGGCGCAATCGGTCGAGGACCACGGCAAGACCCTCTGCTTCCACGTGTACTGCTACAACCTGCAGCCGCACGTGCAGATCGACTACGCCACCGGCCGCAACCAGGCATCCGGAGACTAGTGCCGACCGCACCGCCCGTAACCCAAAAATGATTCGTTTTCCTCCGTCCCCATGGGATCAAAAAAGGCCGCCCTGGATTACCCAGGGCGGCCTTTTCGTCAGCGTCCACATTGCAGGCAACGCCACACGCTACTTGGCGCGACCCTCCTCATAGCGCTCGACCAGCTTGGCCTGAACGTCATAGGGAACCTGCTCATAGCCAGCGGGCTTCATGGTAAAGTCACCCGTGCCGCGCGTGATAGAGCGCAGGCGCGTCGAGTAATCCGTCAGCTCGGCGAGAGGTGCCTGGGCAATGACCACGGTGTCGCCGCGCTCATCGGTCTCCATGCCCGTCACGCGACCGCGCGATGCCGAGATGTCACCCATCACGGCGCCGGCGTAGCTCTCGGGGATAGTCACCGTGATTTCCTCGATGGGCTCCAGCACCACTGGGTCGGCATCGGCACATGCCTTGCGCAGGCCGATGCGAGCCGCCGCGCGGAACGCCATCTCGTTGGAGTCGACGCTGTGATACGAGCCGTCGTACACAGCCACGCGAATGCCCGTGAGCGGATAGCCGGCAATAATACCGTCCTTCATGGTCTCCTGGACACCCTTGTCCACGGCGGGGATGAGCGAGCGCGGGATGCGACCACCCACGACCTCGTCTACAAACTCATAGCCGTCGCTCGTGCCGTCGGGCCCAATGAGCGGCTCCACGCGCAGCCAGCAGTCGCCATACTGACCGGCACCGCCAGTCTGTTTCTTGTGGCGGCCCTGCGCGCTTGCCGTACGGCGAATGGTCTCGCGATACGGAATGCGGATCGGCACGCTTTTTGCCACGACCTTGGTGCGATCCTCCAAACGGTTGAGCAGCACCGAAACCTGCGCCTCACCAACGGCGGAGATAATGGTCTGACCAGTCTCCTCGTCGCGGTCGATGCTCATAGTCGGATCGGCCTTGCAGGCCTTCTCGATAAACGTGTAGAGCTTCTCTTCGTCCCCGCGATTCTCGGCCTCGATGGCGATGCGGTACTGAGAGTTGGGGAACTTAAACGCCGCAGCCTCGACCTTACCGGTAATGGAGAGCGTATCGCCCGTCTCGGCCGCCAATTTGGGCGCCACGATAATGTCGCCGGCATAGGCGTGACCGACCTCGGTCATGTCGCGGCCGCACATCACATACAAGTGAGCCAGACGATCGCTCTTGCGGGTGCGCGCGTTGATTAGTTCAAGGCCCGGCTCAAGCGTACCCGTCAGCACCTTGATAAAGCTGATGCGACCCTGCTGCGGATCGGCCAGGGTCTTAAACACAAACGCCACCGGACGGTCATCGTCACTCGAGATCTTGAGCGAATCGCCGTCGATAAGCGGCATCTCGCCGTAGTCGGTCGGCGCCGGGAAGTATGTGGCGATGTCGTCCATCAGCGAGTTGACGCCCTGCTCCTTAATGCAATCGCCCGCAAAGACCGGCACAAAGATGCGCTCGGCGATCGCCTTCGACAGCAGGCCTTCAAGCTCCTCCTGCGTCAGCGTCTCCTCGCCTTCCAAGTACTTCATCATCAGTTCGTCGTCAGCCTCGGCCACCAGCTCGCACAGATGGTCATGGGCTTCCTCGGCCTGGGCACGATACTCCTCGGGAATCTCCGACTCAACGGCTTCGGTGCCGTTGCAATGGCGTGCCTTCATACGCACCAGGTCGATGATGCCGTCAAAGTCCTCGCCCTCGCCCCAGGGAAGGGTCACGGCGCCCAGGCGCGTGCCAAAGCGCTCCTGCAGCAGGTCCATCGTGGTCGCAAAGCTGGCCTCGGAGCGCGACAGGCGGTTTACGAACACCGCACGCGCCAAGCGCAGGTCCTCGGCGGCATACCAGAGCTTAACCGTCGTAGGCTGCGGGCCGGCCTCGGCGTCGACCACAAACAGAGCCGTCTCGCAGACGCTCATCGCGGCAAAGGCGTCGCCGATAAAATCGGGGTAGCACGGGGCATCGAGCACATTGATGCGCGCGCCCTTCCAGTCGATCGGCGCAATGGTCGTCGAGATGGAAAATGCACGCTTGACCTCTTCGGGGTCATAGTCGAGCGTGGGCTTGGTGCCGTCGTGGCCGCCCAGGCGGGCGGTCTTGCCGGAAAGGTGGAGCATGGCCTCGGCGAGTGAAGTCTTGCCCACCCCGCCTTGGCCTACGAGCACCACGTTCCTTACGTTACCGGTCTTGGGAGCACCCATGATGACCTCCTTGCAGGGCCGCGCGCAATGCGCGACGCCAACGGGGAGAGTTCGCGGTCGGTGCCATCCCGGGAGCAGCATGGTCGGCAGCCGAGCCGACTCACCCTCCAAATGTCCTATGCCACCACCCTACCCTCACGGGCGGCTGTCCATGCATACCTTTCGGCGCACGTATGAATACAGGCGGCGAGAGGAAGAGACAAGCTTGTGAGGCGATTATTGAACCCCGTCGATGCAAACAAAAAGCCGCCACAGACCGTAAGACCTGCGGCGGCTTCGCCTCAATTAATAGTTGAGTAAATACCTGAGCCTATCCCTCGATACGGCTCAAGAACTCACGGGTGCGCTGCTCACGCGGATGGTCGATGACCTGCTCGGCAGGACCCTCCTCGACAATGCGGCCGCCATCCATAAAGACCACGCGATCGGCAACATCGCGCGCAAACTGCATCGCGTGGGTCACGATCACCATCGTCATATTCTGCGCGGCAAGGTCTTTAATGACACGCAGCACCTCGGCCGTTAGCTCGGGATCGAGCGCCGAGGTCGGCTCGTCAAAGAACAAGATCTCCGGGTCGAGCGCCAAGGCGCGGGCGATACTCACGCGCTGTTGCTGACCGCCCGAAAGCTCACACGGAACCTTGTTCTCGTTGCCCACAAGCCCCATCTGGGCAATCAGCTCGTGAGCGCGGGCTTCCGCCTGTTCGCGCGGGCGCTTAAGCACGCGGATCGGCGCGTCGATGATGTTTTTCATCACGGTATAGTGCGGGAACAGATTGTAGTTCTGAAACACCAGACCGAATCGCGAGCGTGCCCGCTTGGGCACATCGCCCTTCGCATAGACTGCGCCCGAACCCGCATCCGTCGCAACGGCAAGGTCACCAAACGAGAGCGAGCCTCCGCCGAGTGTCTCGAGCAGCGTGGCACACCGCAGCAGCGTGGACTTGCCGCCACCCGAAGGCCCGATAATCGCCACGACCTCGCCACGCTTCACCTCGAGCGAGATATCCTTGAGCACCTCATTGCCGCCAAACGCTTTGCGAGCGTTCGATATATTCATTACCGAATTAATCATGGTAGTAATCCAATTTTTTCTCGGCGGCGCCCAGCAGCATCTCGACGACGAAGTTAAAGACCCAGTAGATTAGCGCCGCGATCGCAAACGGCACCATGCTCACCTGCGAGGCGACCAGCGCCTTGGCCGTCGAGAACATCTCACCCACGCCAATGGCAAACGCCAGCGACGTGTCCTTGACCAGCGTGATGATCTCGTTGCCCATCGCCGGCAGAATACGCTTGGCGACCTGCGGCATCACGATATACAGAAACGTCTGCACGCGCGAATAGCCCAGCACCTCGGCAGCCTCGTATTGACCGCGCGGAATGGACTGCAAGCCCGAGCGATAGATCTCGGCAAAGTAACCGGCGTAGTTGATGATGAACGCCACGACGCACGCCGTCCACTTGGAATCGGGCGTGAGCGAAATGCCAAACACGTAGTACGGGGCAAAGTAGATGGCAAACATCTGCAGCATGAGCGGCGTACCGCGCATGACCGAAATGTAGATGCGCGCAATCCAGCGAAGCGGCGCGATTTTGCTCATGCGCATAAACGCCACGGGGATTCCCAGCGGAATCGACCCCAGCAGCGTCAGCACAAACAACTGCAAACTGACCAAGAATCCCTGGCCAAGCATCTGCATCATGACCTGAATAGACAACCTAAGCTCTCTTTCACAGCAACAGAACAGCAAACCCAATGCTAAAGCGGGTTTTCCAGGTGCTCGAGTTTGCCGTGAAAGAGGAGCGCCGCGTACTAAATGTACGCAAGCGACGGTTTGAACGGCAAAATCGGGTGCCTGGGAAAGCCGCTATTTCAGAACCCAGTTGTCGAAGGAAAGGCCGTAATCTGCATATTTGTCGCACAGGTCCTTAACCGTGCCGTCCTCGTAGAGCGCCTTGAGCGACTCGGTCACGGCGTCGGCCGACTTGGTGTCGACCTTCTTAAAGCCGACGGCGTAGTGCTCGCTGGACAGCGGCTCATCAAGCTGCGTATAAGCATCGGGCTTGGCGGCAAGCTGATACTGGGCAATCGAAAGGTCGCAAGCCACGGCATCGACCGCGCCGCTCTCGAGCTGCATAAAGGCCGTGTTGTACTCGCCGATCGTATCGAGCGTGGCAAATGTCGCCGCCAGATCCTTCTGATCACCCTCGAGCACATCCTGCGCAGCGGAATCGGTCTGGGTAATCACGGTCTTGCCGGCAAGATCGTCCCAACTCTTGATGCCCGCATCCTTCTTGACCACCAGCACCTGCTCGTTGAGCATGTACGGCTCGGAGAACGTGTAGTCGTCCTCGCGACCCTCCATGGTAAAGCCGTTCCAGATGCAGTTGATGGCGCCCGAGTTAAGCAGCGTGTCCTTAGCGTCCCAGTCGATGGCTTCGTATTTGACCTCCCAGCCCTGCTTATCGGCAACAGCCTTGGCCAGATTGAGATCAAAGCCGGTGTACTCGCCATCGTCGCCCACAAAGCCGTACGGAGGATAGGACTTATCAAAGCCTACCACGAGCTTCTTGGACTCCGCAGCGCCCTTCACATCCTTGGCCGCGGCAGAGCCAGCAGCGGAGCCCTTGCCGGCACCACCGCCGCAACCGACAAGACCAAGGCCAAGCACCGTGGCGAGCGAGCCGGCTAGACCAACAAACTGACGACGAGACATATCGGTATTCATGGTATCCCCCTTGATGGTACTTTAGTTAAGTAAAGTGAATCGTGTAACGTTCAGCATCATACACTTTAGCGTGATAGAGCACAAGGCGAGTTTGCCCGCCGCGTGAGGGGTGTGGGGGTTAAGTTTCCTGCTCTACAGTCCTGCTCACGACGGAGGCCACATTAAGTGGCCTCCTGTTCGTGCGGAACTCGCGATAAACTT
>DAIMBN010000024.1:0-28996 GCA_036718335.1 Coriobacteriaceae bacterium | reverse complement strand
GCTCCTGTTGCAGCCCCCGCTCCCGTCGCTGCCCCTCAGCCTGCTGCCCCCGCCTATGTTGGCCGTCACAGTGCTGTGTTCCCCGAGGATACTGCCCGTATCTCGCGCGAGAGCATCGAGCGGGCCGAGGCTATTGCCGCCGGCATTATGGAAAACCGTCGTCACGAGCGCGTCAATCAGATCCTCGAGGAAGAGATCGAGCGCCTGCAGTCCTCTACCGCCAAGCGTACGGGCCGTGCCTATCTGAGCGTTATCGAGGGCGGTACCGCCAGCTTCGCGCCGCTCCGCGCGGAGGCATAACTTCTGCATGGTTAAGATCAATCGAAAATGGGCGGTTGTAACCTGCCTGATGGCGCTCTTGATCTGGGGTAATTCGCTGGTTCCCGGCTCGGGGTCGGGCTCGCTGAGCCTGACGGTCATGGAAGCTATCCGTGGTTTCCTGCACGGCGTGGGACTTCCATATGAATGGGTGACCAACTTTGTTGTTCGCAAGTGCGCGCATTTTACCGAGTATATGGTGCTCGGCATCCTGGCAACGCACGCCTTTGATTTTGAGGGCCGGCGCACCTTTGACGTGCTGTTGCCCACGGCGGTGTTCCTACTGCTGATTCCTTCGATCGACGAGACGATTCAGCTCTTTGTGCCGGGACGCGCCGGCATGATCACCGATGTGATGATCGACTGCTGTGGAGCGGCAACGGGCGTTGTGCTCCGATATCTACTACGATCGCTCATATGTGCCAAAAAGGCCGCCTAGGACGAATGTTTGGTCCTAGGCGGCCTTTTATATTTGAGGCTTATATGGGGCGTGGTGGCGTCGTTCCGTAGGTCGGATTTGCCGGGCGCGCCACGCCCTGTGGGTGCGTCTGCTACTGAAGCGCCTGTGCGCCCAGGGCCAGGCAGCCCATGATGCCCTGCTTGCCCTCGAGGCTGTTGTTGACAATGTAGGTATCGATGTCGTTGACCTCGGGCGTGACGATATAGCCGTTGAGCATCTCGGCGCACTTTTTGCGCGCGAGCGGCACGATGGGGGTGTGGTCGGCCACGCCGCCGCCGATGATGATCTTTTGCGGCGCGTAGCACAGCGTGTAGGTCATGAGCGCCTGTGCCAGATAGCCGGCGAGCAGGTCCATGGCCTCCGGGTCATCGGCCATGTCTCCGGCGCTCTTGCCATCCCAGCGCTTTTTAACGCCGGGACCTGCGATGAGACCCTCGAGGCAATTGTCGTGGAAGGGGCAGGCGCTATGCTCGCCGATGGTGTCGCGCGGGTCGCGCGTGACCAGGATGTGGCCAGCCTCGGGGTGCATCATGCCGTGCACGAGCTGGCCGCCCGAGAGCACGCCGGCGCCCACGCCGGTACCGATGGTCAGGTAGACCACATCGGTGAGGCCCTGGGCGCAACCAAAGGTGACCTCGCCCAGGCAGGCGACGTTGACGTCGGTGTCGTAGCCGCAGGGAATATTGAGCTCGTTTTGGATGGTGCCCAGCAGATCAAAGTAGCGCCATGCCGTTTTGGGCGTCTCCAGGATCTTGCCGTATTGGGGCGAGGCAGGGTTGACTGCGGTGGGGCCAAAGGCGCCGATGCCCAGCGCGGCGATGCCCTTGTTCGCAAACCACGCGTTGACGGCCTCGACGGTCTCCTGCGGGGTCGTGGTCGCGATCTGCTCGCGCTCCAGGACCGTACCGTCTGCATAGCC
Organism: Coriobacteriaceae bacterium; assembly: GCA_036718335.1. GTDB lineage: Bacteria > Actinomycetota > Coriobacteriia > Coriobacteriales > Coriobacteriaceae > Collinsella. Next base: position 27,299 of record DAIMBN010000024.1, on the reverse strand, counting down.
CGTGGCGCAGACCATCTTGGTGCCGCCGGCCTCGAGCGCTCCGATAAGCTGCTGTTCTGCCATAGTATTCCTCTCTCTGGGACGAGTTGCTCCGTGACTAAAGTATAGAGCTCTAAACCATTTAAGAAAGCGCTATAAAAAGAAGAAGCCTCGCAACGTGGCGGGCGGTGCGGGGCTTCTTTGGTTGCTTTAGTTGCCGGGCCGTCCTTACCCGCGCGGCTTGATTTTATCACGTAGCGACTTGAGGTTCTCCAGTGCCGCGTTAAGCGTCTCATCCCGCTTGGCAAAGTGGAAACGAATCAGATGGTTGACGGGCTCGCGGAAGAAGCTCGAGCCGGGCACGGCGCCCACGCCCACCTTGGATGCGAGGTCCTCGCAGAATTCGAGGTCGCTGTCATAGCCAAACTCAGAGATGTCCATCATGACGTAGTAGGCGCCCTGCGGCACGTTATGCTCAAGACCGATGCTATCGAGCCCCTGGCAGAACAAGTCGCGTTTGGCGGTGTAGAGGTCGAGGACCTCATCGTAATAGCTGTCGTCGAAGTTGAGGGCGGTGACAACGGCTTCCTGCAGGGGAGCGGCGGCACCCACGGTGAGAAAGTCGTGGACCTTCTTGATACGCTCGGTGATCTGGGCCGGGGCGATGGTGTAGCCCAGGCGCCAACCGGTGATGGAGTACGTCTTAGACAGCGAGCTGCAGCTGATGGTTCGCTCGAACATGCCGGGCAGCGTGGCCATATAGACGTGCTCGTGGGGCGCGTAGACGATGTGCTCGTATACCTCGTCGGTAATGCAGTAGGCGTCGTACTTTTTGCAGAGGTCGGCGATGAAGGTGAGCTCCTCGCGCGTAAAGACCTTGCCGCAAGGGTTAGAAGGGTTGCACAGGACGATGGCCTTGGGGTCGTTGTCGCGGAAGGCTGCCTCGAGCGTCTCGCGGTCAAAGTCGAACGTGGGCGGGTTGAGCGGCACATAGATGGGCTCGGCACCCGAGAGAATGGTGTCAGCGCCGTAGTTCTCGTAGAACGGCGAAAAGATGACGACCTTGTCTCCGGGGTTCGTAACCGTCATCATGGCGGCCATCATGGCCTCGGTGGAGCCGCAGGTGACCACGATATTCTGGTTGGGGTCGATCGGCATGCCCATAAAGTGCTCCTGTTTGGCGGCGAGCGCCTCGCGCATGGCCTGGGAGCCCCAGGTAATGGAGTACTGGTGGTAGAGCGGCTTGGGGTCGGCGGCGATGGTGCTCAGGCTGTTGAGCAGCTGCGCCGGAGGATCGAAGTCGGGGAAGCCCTGCGACAGGTTGACGGCATCGTACTTATTGGAGATGCGTGTCATGCGGCGGATGACCGAATCGGTAAATGTTGCCGTGCGGTTGGAGAGTTCTTTCATGCCGGTCCTTTCGAGGATTTGCAGTGGGGCAAGTTTACTCCTATGGAACCGGTGGGAATTGCTCGAAATGGTCTCGAAAAACTCTTTTCAAAATTCTTGAAAATTGGGGCTTGCATCGCGTGGCGTTCCTTGCAATAATAGTCGAGCGCGAAGCGCACAGGACACGGTGGGTGTAGCTCAGTTGGCTAGAGCGACGGGTTGTGGTCCCGTAGGTCGAGGGTTCGAGTCCCTTTACCCACCCCAGTTCTTGCTTCGTGTTGATATCGGGTCGTTAGCTCAGTTGGTAGAGCAGGGGACTCTTAATCCCAAGGTCCAGGGTTCGACCCCCTGACGGCCCACCCAAAGCATGTTAAGGCGACTGGCTTAGGCTGGTCGCTTTTTTGTTAACCTCACATGGGGTCGAACCCGTCGGGGCGCGGAGCTGAGGAAATGCGTAAGCATTTGCCAGCGCAGCGCGCAAGGCGCGAAACGCCGCAGCGACCGCCTGCGCAGCAGGCTGACCCCCTGACGGCCCACCCAAAGATTGTTAAAGCGACTGGCTTAGGCTGGTTGCTTTTTTGTTGACCTCGCATGGGGTCGGACCCGAAAGGGCACAGCCGCTTTCACAGATCGAGCCTACCCTGGGGATCGGTAAAACCGTCAGTACCCTCCTTGAGTTTCTTCTCGTCTGCCTTCACGCGACGCTCGAGCTTTTTTGTATCCTCGGCAGGCGGTAGGTTCTCGGGGACAATTCCGCGGTCGATGAGGCTGCCACGCACGCTTGTGTTGTTCTCGACGTGCTCTTGCTTGATCTGGTCCAGGCCGTACAGGTCGTGTTCCTCGGCGTTGAAGGCCGTCATCGAGTTCGTAAGGTCCTTTGCTTTGATGAGGACATCGGCTAACCTGTCCGCCAATGCCGCGCTCTTGGGTACGCCGAGCTGCTGCTTCATTTCCGCCGTGCTTCTGCCGCCGAATAACGCCTCATCGCCCTTCGACTTGATGATCGCGAATCCTTTGGAGTCCACGCCGCGTTTGAACGCAATGCCCGAGAGCTGTTTCTCTGAATCGGATAGCGAGTGGCGCGCCTGCAAGCGCTGAATCTCTGCGAAGCGCTGCTCTATGAGCTCTTGGCGGCGCGTCTGCACGGCAAAGTATGCCTGGGCGAGCGCGATCTCTGGCTTGTTTGAATCTCCGTTCTGGGCGATTAAATAGCATGCATAGCGCGTAAGTTTGTAGTCTTTAACCGCGCGAGCGGCGACACCGGCAGTTACCATTTTCGTGGTGTCACGAAAATGGGAATCAACTGGAGTTTTGTTTGTTTCGCACGAGACTTTTGCCCTCTTAACAACTTCGGCGAAGTTCTCCCATCGAGTGTACCCCATGGGTTCCATTAAATCGCGTGCGAGCCAATACTCAACGCCGTCTTCTACATGGGCGTAGCTATCAAGTTCGACACGCCATTTCTCGATATCCCTGCTGTCCATATCTCTTCCTTTCTGTTCGTTTGTCTACGTGGACTATGTCGACTCCGTATTCAGAATGAGTATATTTGCCTGCGCGGACACGAATGGGCCCCGTGTTGCTTTGAGCTCACGGGGCCCATTAATATCGAGAGGTTGTGTTCTGCTCTAGAGGGGTGCTCAGCTTAGTCCGCTCGAAAGTGCGAACCCAGGCTTTCAGTTCGCTTGCGCATGGCTTTGACCATTTCCTGTGCTAGTCGAATCTGCGATTGCAGGCGGGCGAGGGCTGCGACTTCGCTGTCCTGGGCTTTCTGTGTGCTCAAGGTCGTTGCCTCCGTCTTTAAGCCCTCAAGCTCGTGTAGTGCCTCGGATAGGCCCGTCTCGGTGCGGTTGATCATGCAATAGGTGCTCATCGTGTGCCTAAGGCCGTGTGTCAGGCGTTCGGCATCTGTTGTGGCAATGCCGTACTGGGGGAGGGTGATACCCGCCTTCAGGGCTGCCTCAGGCTCTTTCTGCGCTGCAAGGGCTGCCGATGCGCCTGCGATGCGCCCGAACACGATGCCGTTGGCACTTGATAAGCCACCAATGCGGTCGGCTCCGTGCATGCCGCCTGTCGCCTCGCCGCAAGCGTAGAGGCCCTCAACGCCCGTGTGCGCGGTCTTATCGATCTTGATGCCGCCGTTAGCGGCGTGGGCATACATCGCAACGCGCATCTCGTCAGTCGGGGCGATGCCGTGCTCGTCTTGCAGCCAGGTGGCAAAGGTCTGCACAAACTCTGGGACATCCTCGCGGGGGAAGTCGTAGCGGAGTGCCAGGCCTTCGGCGCCTGCCTGATCGATGGCAAGATCGATAGCGCGGGAGGCCAAGCATGACGTGAAAGGACCATATCCAGAGCGCTGCTCGAGCAGGTCGTCCAGCTTGTCGTCGGCAATATCTGCCGGCTGGTCTACATGTACGTAGCGCCAGGTTTTTTCGTTGAAGACCAAGTTACGCTTGGGCTCGATGAAGCCGGGCATCATCTGCATGAACTCTATATTAGTAAGTGTTGCGCCGTGCGCCAGCGCGATGGCCTGCGAGGAGCTGAGCACATCAGCCGACGTAAGGCTGCGCTCGAACAGGCCGCCTGTGCCACCGGCTGCGATGATCGTGGCCTTGGCAGCAAAGGGCACGATTCGATTTTCGGTGAGGTCGTAGAGCACGGTTCCGGTTATTCTGCCGTTCGTGTCCTCAACAAGGTCAATAAGCTCATGGCGGGGGAGCAGGCGAATGCCGAGCGACTCGATCCGGGTCGTCAGAGCGTCCTCAAGGGGCTTGCGGGTGAGGCCGCGCCACATGCGCGTCTTGTGGTCAAAGCAGGGGATGAATTGCTTTTGCTGAGCACTCTCGGCGCTTTGCGGACGCTGGAGCTCAACGCCCAGGTCTTGCTCGAGCCAGTCAATCGCTTGGGGAATGCCGTGGACAAACGTCTGGACAAGCTCGGGGTCGGCGACGCCGCCACCAACGGTCTGAATGGTGTCGATGAGGTCCTGTTCATCGTCTTCGTTAACGGGTCCGATAAGCCCCAGGCCCCAGGTTCCGGGGAAGAAGCTCGATCCACTCATAGTCTTGCCGGCGCTTGCCACAGCGACGGTTGCACCCGTGCGTGCCGCTTCGATGGCGGCGCAAAGGCCCGCAATGCCAGATCCAATTACCAGTACATCAGTCGATTCCATCGGATTCCTTTCTCGTCCGGCGCATTGTCGCACGGGTGATCGGCAATGGGGCCGCAAAGACTCGGCAAATCGGTAAAGGGCAAATATGGCAGGTGGGCGTCATGGACGCTCTGACGCTCCATCTCATCACATCTTGTATTTCGCCCCAACTGATATATCGGCATTAGCTACCCTGCGACAGCGCAAACAAAAAGAGCCGCTACCCGGGTGGGTAGCGGCTCCAAAGCTCAACTATATGAGCATCGCGCGGGCGCGATTAGGCCTTGAGGGCCTCCTCGACGGCGACAGCGCAGGCGACGGTGGCACCGACCATGGGGTTGTTGCCCATGCCGATGAGACCCATCATGTCGACGTGCGCAGGCACGGAGGAAGAACCGGCGAACTGGGCGTCGGAGTGCATGCGGCCCATGGTGTCGGTCATGCCGTAAGAGGCAGGGCCGGCGCCCATGTTGTCCGGGTGCAGGGTACGGCCAGTGCCGCCACCAGAAGCGACGGAGAAGTACTTCTTGCCAGCCTCGAGGCGCTCCTTCTTGTAGGTGCCAGCGACGGGGTGCTGGAAGCGCGTGGGGTTGGTGGAGTTACCGGTGATCGAGATGTCGACGTTCTCGTGCCACATGATGGCAACGCCCTCGCGGACGTCGTCGGCGCCGTAGCAGTTGACGGCGGCGCGGGGACCATCGGAGTAGGGGATGGTCTCGACGACCTTGAGCTCGCCCGTGAAGTAGTCGAACTGGGTCTTCACGTAGGTGAAGCCGTTGATGCGGGCGATGATCTGAGCAGCGTCCTTGCCCAGACCGTTGAGGATGACGCGCAGCGGCTTCTTGCGAGCCTTGTTGGCGTTCAGAGCCAGGCCGATAGCACCCTCAGCGGCAGCGAAGGACTCGTGTCCGGCCAGGAAGGCGAAGCACTCGGTGTCGTCGGAGAGCAGCATAGCGCCCAGGTTGCCGTGGCCCAGACCGACCTTGCGGTCCTCGGCGACGGAGCCGGGAACGGTGAAGGCCTGGATGCCCTCGCCGATGATGGCGGCAGCCTCAGAAGCGGACTTGGCGCCACGCTTGACAGCGAGAGCGCAACCGAGGGTGTAGGCCCACTCGGCGTTCTGGAAGGCGATGGACTGGGTGTTGTTGACGATCTCACGCGGGTTGAAGCCCTTGTCGGTGCAGATCTGCAGAGCTTCCTCGAGGGAGGCGATGCCGTTGTCGGCGAGGCACTTGTTGATCTTGTCAGCGCGGCGCTCGTAACCTTCGAACGTAACAGTCATAGTTATTTCCCTCCCTTTCTACTCGTGAACCGGGAACACGCTGGCGACGGAGTGAGTCTCCTCGTCGGTGCGCGGGTCGATGTACTTGGCAGCGTTCTCCCACTGACCATAGTGGCCCATAGCGCCAGCGATGGCCTCCTCGGGGGTCTTGCCGGCCTTGACGGCGTCGGTGAACTTGCCGAGGTTCAGGAACTCGAATGCGATGATCTCGTTCTTGTCGTTGAGAGCCATGCGGGTGACGTAGCCCTGAGCGAGCTCGAGGTAACGAGCGCCCTTGGCCTTGGTGCCGAACATGGTGCCGACCTGAGAGCGAAGGCCCTTGCCGAGGTCGTCGAGGGAGGCGCCCACGGGCAGGCCGCCCTCGGAGAACGCGGTCTGGCTGCGGCCGTAAACGATCTGCAGGAAGATCTCGCGCATAGCAACGTTGATGGCGTCGCAGACGAGGTCGGTGTTGAGGGCCTCGAGGATGGTCTTACCGGGAAGGATCTCGGAAGCCATGGCGGCAGAGTGGGTCATGCCCGAGCAGCCGATGGTCTCAACGAGGGCCTCCTCGATGATGCCGTCCTTGACGTTCAGCGTGAGCTTGCAGGCGCCCTGCTGAGGTGCGCACCAACCCACACCGTGCGTAAGACCGGAGATGTCGGAAATCTCCTTAGCCTGGACCCACTTGCCCTCCTCGGGGATGGGTGCGGGGCCGTGGTATGCACCCTTGGCAACGGGGCACATGTTCTCCACTTCCTGTGAGTACTGCATGCCTCTCCTCTCTATCGTGTTGGCGTCCCGTCTGGGGGCCGTGGCTGGCGATTGCCGGGCGACCCTTCGAAAGGGACATGACATGCAGCCCCTATAATACCGCGAAATGCACGGAATATTCGGCGAACGGCTCAGTTTTCGTAGCGAGAAGTCCGGAAGTTTTAATTGAAACGGTTTAACTCTATGTTCTGTGGTCGTGAACTTCCGTAGAGGGGGTCCGTCTTGGGCAAGCTATTGGTCAGCTCTTGTAAGCATTGCGGGGGTTGACCTGTTGCAACGATGCCGTTCGCCGCCTGATTACTGCCTTTGGCCGCGCGAGTGTATTGTTTTGCGTGAATGTTTTGATGGCACGCTTCAATCGTGCTGTATTGGATGGCAAGCAGATCCCGGCGAAGGGAGCGCCATGCAGCGCGTTTGGAGAACGGTTACCGGCTTTTACCATGTCTGTGCCCGCGGTACGGGCAAGCAGCTCATCTTTGAGGGCGATGACGACCGGTGGGAGTTTTTGGAGCTGATGCGTGAGTGCTGCCGCAAGGCGGGCGTGACGGTTGTCGCCTGGTGTCTTATGGGCAATCACGTGCGTCTGGTGCTTGCAGATTACGAGGACGCGATGAGCGCGGCGATGCACCGGCTGCTTTTGACGTACGCGCGGCGGTTCAATAAACGCACGGGGCGCACGGGCCATCTGTTCCAGAACCGTTTTGACCGGCGTTCGCTCGATACCGATTGGCAGGTGATGGAGGCTATTCGCTCCGTACACGCCGATCCGCAGGAGGTGGGCGTTAGCCTAATCGAGCGTTATCCCTGGAGCAGCTTTGCGGAACATCTGCGCTCTTACGACTGTGATGCGGCCGATGCCGCGAGGGGATTTTCTGATCCTTCTTGCGTGCTTGAACTTTTTGGTTCTGCCGAGGGCTTTATTGCCTATTCGCTTTCGACGCCGGACGGTAGCGAGCCGGCGCTGTGCGATATGAAAGAGACAGAGTGGGAACGCCACGCCTTTGCCGACAAGATGGCGAAGAGCCTCGGGGTTCCGCTCAATGTGGTTAAAACTGCACCGCCGGCGCAGCGCGATACCGTTATTGTTGGATTGAGCAATGCCGGCTTTACGGTGCGCCAGATTGAGCGGTATACCGGGATTGGCAAAAGTACCGTCTCTCGTATCGTGCGCGCTTATGCTCAGGTGGACGCGCAGGTCGAGGGATCGAAATAAAGGCAGAAAAGAAAAATGGCCGAACCGCTCTTAGTCAAGCGATTCGGCCAACGAAATTCTTAAGATTTGGGATAAATACTACTGATTATTTTGCCCCTCGAGCATGCCGTCGAGGGTGCGCCAGGCGAGCTCGGCGCACTTGACGCGGGCGGGCATGTGCGAGATGTCCTGGAGCTGGGCGGCTTCGTCCAGGTCTTCCAGGTCCTCCTCGGAGAGCTGCTCGCCGCGGATCATGGCGAGGAAGAGCTCTGCCAGGCGGTGAGCTTCCTCGACGGTCTCGCCGGTGATGAGGTCGGCCATGATGTCGGCACTGGCCTGACTGATGGCGCAGCCGTGGCCGGTAAAGGAGGCCTCCTCGATCACGCCGTTCTCGACGCGCAGCTGCAGGGTGAGCTCGTCGCCGCAGCTGGGGTTGATGCCGTCGTGCTCGTGCGTGGGAGCATCCATCTCGTACTTATAGTCGGGGTGCGAGTTGTGCTCCATAAATGTGGTGGAGGTGTACAGATTACCCATTGAACGTGCTCCAAACGTGATGCAGGCCGGCGATGAACTTGTCGATGTCGGCCTTGTCGTTGTAGAAGGCCACGCTGGCGCGGCAACAAGCAAGGTTTTCGACACCCAGCCAGGTAAGCAGCGGCTGCGCGCAGTGGTGACCGGCGCGGATGCAGACGCCGTCCATGTCCATGATGCTCGCGACGTCGTGCGGGTGGATGCCCTTGACGTTAAAGCTCACAACGCCGTGGTGGTTGTCCCAATAGATGGAGCCGATGATTTGGACAAAGTCGAGCTGCATGAGTTCGCCCATCAGATAGTGGACGAGTGCCTGCTCGCGGGCCTGGATGTTCTCGTAACCCACCGTGTTGACCAGGTAGTCGAGTGCCGCGCCCGTGGCGAAGATGCCGGCGGCGTCCTGTGTGCCGGCCTCGAATTTCTCGGGAACGGGCGCCCAGACGGCGTCCTGCTCGGTAACAGAGTCGATCATCTCGCCGCCGGTGAGCATGGGCGGCATGGCGTTGAACAGGTCCATCTTGCCCCACAGCACGCCGATGCCCATGGGGCCCATGGCCTTGTGCGCGCTAAAGGCAAAGAAGTCGGCGCCCAGGTCGGCCACATCGACCGGCATGTGCGGCAGCGACTGCGCGCCGTCGACGACCAGATAGCCGCCGTACTTGTGCACGAGCTTGCCGAGGTTCTTGACCGGGTTCTCGACGCCCAGCACGTTGGAGACCTGACCCACGGCCAGAATCTTGGTCTTGGGACCCACCTTGGCCAGGACCTCCTCGGTGGTGAGCTGGCCGGTCTTGGTGGGATAGAGGTAGACGAGCTTGGCACCGGTCTCGCGGCAGACCTGCTGCCACGGAATCAGGTTGGAGTGGTGCTCCATGATGGTGATGACGACCTCGTCGCCGGGCTCCAGCACCGTGGGCGCAAAGCTCTTAGCGACCAGGTTGAGCGACTCGCTGGTGTTGCGGGTGAAGACGACTTCGTTGGCCTGGGCGGCGCCGATGAGGTCGGCGATCTGCTGGCGGACCTTGGCGATGGCATCGGTGGCCTCGACGGACAGCGAATACAGGCCGCGCAGGGGGTTGGCGTTCATGCGCTGGTAGAAATCGCGCTCGGCGTCGAGCACGCAGGCGGGGCGCTGCGCGGTGGCGGCGCTATCGAGGAAGGCGATCTCGGGGTGTTGCTGGAACAGCGGGAACTGTGCCTTGTATGGATTAGTCTCGATGTCGACGGTGGGCCAGCCGCGCGAGGCCTCGTCGCTGGCGTCGAGCTCCATGGGCTCGGGGGCGGTGCAGGTATCGCATTTAACGTGCTCGGTATCGATCATGCGAGCTCCTCTTCAAAGTTATCGATCAGGTTGTTGCCCAGGCGGACGACGGCAGCGCGGGTGCGCTCATCGGTGGCGGAAAGCGCGGCGTCCTCCAGCTTGGCGCGGATGAACAGATCCTCGGCGGCGTTTTGGTCAAGGCCGCGGCAGGCGAGGTAGAACAGCTGCTCGTCGCGGACGTGGCCGATGGTGGCGCCGTGGTTGCCGGCGACGTCGTCCTCGTCGCACAGGATGACGGGGACGGTCTTGTTGTCGACGCCCTTGTTGGCGAGCAGCACGGTCTCGCGCTCGGTGCCGGTTGCGCCCTTGCAACCGTGCACGAGGTCGATGGTGCCGCGGTAGACCTTCTTGGACGTGCCGGTCAGCACGCCGTTGGCGTCGATCTCGCACTCGGTCTTGCGGCCGCGGTGGCGCAACTCGTAGTTAAAGTCGCGCACCTGCTCGCGGGCGCCCAGGTAATCGGTATCGATGGTCACCTTGGCGGTGTCGCCCAGCAGGTCGCCGGCAAGGCCGGTGGCGCTGGCGCCGGCACCCAGGACGGTGTGCTGCACGTTGACGCGCGCGCCCTCGTCCAGGAACAGGCCGGTGTCGTCGAGCGCGATCCAGCTGTCGTCGAGCGTCTGCGTGCAGGTCGCATTGACGGTGGCGTACTCGTGGGCGCACACGCGCAGCACGGAGCCCACGACGCCCTCGCCGGTAACGGGGGAGTCCAGGGCGATCTGCAAGTCGAGCGTTGCCTGCGGGCGGGCGACGACATCGATGGCGGCAATCGCAGCCGCTGCGTCGACGCCACTCACGCGCACGGTAGCCGTGACGTGCTTGTATGCGGGCACATCGATGACGATGCGCTTGGTGGCGTGGTCGGCCAAGTAGGTGTAGGCAGCCTCGCCCATGCCGGTCTCGAAGGCTTCAGCAGGGGAGAGCTCCTCCTCGAGCTCGATGGCACCGGCCTGGTAGATGGAGGTGGCGGGCACGTCAAGCTCGGTCTCGGGCGTGATGCGGGCGCGGTCGGCGGCATCGCCGGGCGCGGAGGCGCGGCGCTCGGGGAAGCGCTCGGCCATGGCTTCCATGGCGGCGTCGAAGGCGTCGGCCGTGCCGGCAAACTGCTCGTCCAGGCCCTCGACCTCAACGGCCTCGGCGGGAGCGGTGACAAGCTCGTCCGAAAGCTCGAGCTTGGTCTGGTTCATCTTGAGCCAACCCCAAGTTGCTGCCGGCATAGCGTTGACCTGCTCGAGCGTGGTGGCAGCGGTGTTGGTTTCCTGTTTCATTATCCGATCGCTCCTTCCATCTCGAGCTTGATCAGGTTGTTCATCTCGACGGCGTACTCAAGCGGCAGCTCCTTGGAGACCGGGTTGGCAAAGCCGTTGACGATCATGGTGCGGGCCTCTTCCTCCGAGATACCGCGGCTCATCAGGTAGAACACCTTGTCGTCGCCGATGCGGCCGATGGTGGCCTCGTGGCCGATGTCGACGTTCTTGGCGCGGATGTCCATGGCGGGGATGGTATCGGAGCGGCTTTGGTCGTCGAGCATCAGCGACTGGCAGCTCACGGTTGCCTTGGAACCCTCGGCCTTGGGCGTGGCCACGATAGAGCTGCGGAAGGTCTGGATGCCGCCGCTCTTGGAGATGCCCTTGGTCTCGACGGTCGCCGAGGTCTCGGGCGCGTTGAGCACGACCTTGCAGCCGGTATCCAGGTTCTGGCCGGCGCCGGCAAAGGTGATGCCGGTAAAGCTCGACCGGGCGCGGCGGCCGTTGAGCACGCTCATGGGGTAGAGGTAGCCCACATGGCTGCCGAAGGAGCCGCTGATCCACTCGATGTCGCCGTCCTCGTCCACACGCGCACGCTTGGTGTTGAGGTTGTACATGTTCTTGGACCAGTTTTCGATGGTCGAGTAGCGCAGGTGCGCGCGCTTGCCCACAAAGAGCTCGACGGCACCGGCATGGAGGTTGGCCACGTTGTACTTGGGCGCGGAGCAGCCCTCGATAAAGTGCAGGTCGGCGTCATCCTCGACGATGATGAGCGTGTGCTCAAACTGGCCGGCGCCCTTGGCGTTGAGGCGGAAGTAGCTCTGCAGCGGGAAGTCGAGTTTGGTGCCCTTGGGCACGTAGACAAACGAGCCGCCCGACCACACGGCGCCGTGCAGGGCCGCAAACTTGTGGTCGGTGGGCGGGATGAGCGTCATAAACTTCTCGTGGATGAGCGGCTCCCACTGCGGGTCGTGCAGGGCCTCCTCGATGCCGGAGTAGACGATGCCCATCTTGGACGCGGTGTCCTGCATGTTGTGGTAGACCAGCTCGGAGTCGTACTGCGCGCCGACGCCCGCCAGGTAGCTGCGCTCGGCCTCGGGGATGCCCAGGCGCTCAAAGGTGTTCTTGATGTCGTCGGGCACCGACTCCCAGTCGTGCTTTTGGTCGGTGTTTGGCTTAACGTAGGTGACGATGTTGCCCATGTCCAGGCCCTCGATGGAGGGGCCCCACGTCGGGTCCGGGAAGCGGTTGAAGATCTCGAGGGACTTTAAGCGCAGGTCGAGCATCCACTGCGGCTCGTCCTTCTTTGCGCTGATCTCGCGCACGATGTCGGGCGTGATGCCGGCATCGAGGCGCTCGAATCCCTCCTCGCCATAGGTGAAGTCGTAGAGGCTGCGGTCGATGTCCGCGACCTCGGTGCGGTTCTTGGTCATTGCATCGCCCCTTTACGCCTGCTGCTCGGCAGCGGCGGCCTCGGCCTGGGCGCGCTGCTCGGCGGCCTCGCGCTCGAAGGTCTCAAAGCCGTTCTTGTCGATCCAGGGGATCAGTGAGGCGTCGTCCTCGCGCACGATGTGGCCCTTGACCATAACGTGGACGCGGTCGACATCCAGGTGCTCCAAGATGCGCGTGTTGTGCGTGATGATGAGCATGGAGCCGTCGCAGCTCCTGCGGTAGGCGTCCATGCCGTGGCTGACGGTGGAAAGCGCGTCGACGTCCAAGCCCGAGTCGGTCTCGTCCAGGATGGCGAGCTTGGGCTGCAGCAGCAGAAGCTGGAGCATCTCGACCTTCTTCTTCTCGCCGCCCGAGAAGCCCACGCCCAGCTCGCGGTTGAGGTAGGCGGTATCCATGTTGAGCTCGGCCGCGAGCTCCTTGACGCGGCGGCGGAACTCCTTACCCTTCATCTCCAGGCCGGGGCGGCCGGCGATGCTGGCGCGCAAAAAGCTCGACAGCGGCACGCCGGGGATCTCGACCGGTGCCTGGAAGCTCAGGAACAGACCGGCGCGCGAGCGCTTGTCGGTGGTGAGCTCGGTGATGTCCTGGCCGTCAAAGACGATACGGCCGTCGTTGACCGTGTAGACGGGGTCGCCCATGACCAGGTGGCCGAGGGTGGACTTGCCGGCGCCGTTGGGTCCCATCAGCACGTGGGTCTCGCCGGCGGCGACGTTGAGGTTGACGTTGTGGAGGATGGTCTTCTCGTCCACGGAGGCGGTCAGACCTTCGATGGAAAGCAGCGGATTTGCGCTCATGCTGTCCCTCTCTGTATTATGGTGTACTCATAGGTGTACTAAACCCTAGGAATCTTCTCGAAATAAAGTTACTATGGGTTCGGCGTTAGTCAAGGGAAAACCCGACTAATCCACTCGACTTTTCAAATTCTGGGACAAAATAACCTGTTGTGATTGTCCCACTTACTTAAGATTTGGGACAAACAAACCTTGTTATGTTGTCCCAGATGCGATGGGAGGGTAGGTATGCTCATTTCTTCCAAGGGCCGCTATGCCCTCCGGCTGATGATCTATATCGCGGCGCTGGGCGACGCCGAGGGCAAGATTGCCCTGCGCGAGGTTGCCGACCGCGAGCATATCTCACAAAAGTATTTGGAGCAGCTGGTTCGTCCGCTTATGAAGGCGGGCCTGCTTAAGAGCGTGCGCGGCAAGGGCGGCGGCTACATGATGGCCAAGGATCCAGCCGAGGTGCGTGCCGGCGACATCCTGCGCGCCGTCGAGGGCAGCACGGCTCCAGTGGCGTGCGATGGCATCGACAACAGCTGCACTCGCAGCGATCTTTGCTCGACCGTCAAGTTCTGGCGCGGCCTGGACGACGTGATCGAAAAGTACGTCGACGGCGTGACGTTGGCCGACCTGGCCGCCGTCCCCGAGATCAACTTTGACATTAAGCTGTAGGTTGAGCGCAATTCCTTAAGATTTCGCGGAGGGTTGTTGCCGTTTACCGAGGGGTTGTTGTGCAACAACGGGCGAGCTGCAATACTTATTTTTATCTTTGCAAACTGAACTTTAACTACACCAATGCAGGGAGGATCTTATGCAGCCCAAGCATTCTGCTATTGTCGCGGGCCTGACGTTGGCGCTTTCGTTTGGCGCCGTTTCCGCGCCGGCACCCGCCGCTGCCGAGGAGCCCACGCCGGGCGTTGCCTCGGATGCCACCGATATCGATAAGGGTCTCTACACCCAGCAGTCCTTCTCGGGCGTGCTGAGGTCGGTCCAGGGCGTTTCGTTTGTCAACGTGACTCCCGAGATGAAGTACTTCACCAAATATGAGAGCCATGGCAACTATAACCAGGGCTTTTCGTATGGTGACGGCTACAACGCGCTGGGCTATTACCAGTTCGACCGTCGTTGGTCGCTCATTCCGTTTATGAAGCAGGCCTACAACTACAACCCCGAAAAATACAGCATGCTCAAGGATGCGATTGATCGCGGCAGCGAGATTTCCAACACGAGCAATGCCATGTACGAGAACGGCCAGCTCACCGAGTTGGGCCATATCGCTCAGGATGCCTTCCAAGGTGCGTACAACACCGATCCTGTTGAGTTCTCAGCACTTCAAGATGCCTATGCGTACAACTCGTACTATGCGGTGACCGAGGCGTGGCTCAAGAGCGGCCTGGGTATTGATATTTCGGGCCGCGTCGATTGCGTCAAGGGCATGGTGTGGAGCATTACCAACATGTGCGGCACTGGTGGCTGCAGGGACTTTTTCCGCTGGGCGAATCTTTCCAACGATATGTCCGACCGCGAATTTGTGACGGCGCTCTCCAATAGCGTGGTCAACAATGTTGCCACCAAGTTTTCAAGTCAGCCCCAGTATCATGAGGGCTGGAAGAACCGCTACCGCAACGAGCTAAAGGACTGCTTGGTTTATATCGCTGAGGACGAGGCAGCCGCTGCGACGCCCGTGCAGCCCGAGCCTACGCCGGCGCCCTCGCCGACACCTGATTCGAATGACGACTCGAGTGACGATGCCAACGATGACAGGATGGATGCGCCCTCGACCGATGCTGACGGTAATGGCTCTGCTGGTGGCACTACCAACGACGGCTCTACCTCGAACGGCTCCGATTCGAACGGCTCTGCTGCGGGTGATTCGTCTCCAAGCTCTGCCGGCAATACGGACAGCGACGCTTCTGGTTCGACCGACGCTGACACCTCTAACTCATTCACCGGCTCGAGCGATTCGTCCGTTGGCATCGGCTCTAACAACGGCTCCGGCTCTGACGCAACCCCTGATTCCGATGCTTCCAAGGACGACTCGAATAAGGCGCCGGACGCTCCCGTTGCTTCGCCGGACAAGAAGCCTTCTTTCTCCGTGCAGCTTGGTTCTACGTTGGGCTCTTCGCTGATGGCTGGCGTCAATAATGGCTCGACTCAGAACAAGGACAACTCTGATCAGGTTTCCATGGAAAAGACCGAGGCCGCAAAGGGCGACTCAAAGGACGAGGCTTCCGAGAAGGCTGAATCCGATAAGGGTCCTAGCTCTGATGAGAAGGGCGACAAGTCCGGTCAGAAGAAGGACGAGAGCAAGACCGAGGGCGAAAAGAAACAGTCCGAAGACGACGACAAGAGCGGTGCTGACAACCAGGTTCAGGAGCAAAATGACTCCAAAACGGTGACCACTACGACCACGACGACCACCACAACCAAGTCATCTGGCGGCAATATGCCCAAGACGGGCGATCTGATTGTGATGGCGAGCCTTGCCAGCGCGAGCTTGGCCACGCTGGGCGCTACGTCTATCGTAAGTGGTAAGCATAAGCTCGATCAGCAGAAGAAAGCTTCTGGAGAGGACGACTCTGAGGAGTAGGCTCTCAGTTGCCAGATAACTAAATAGTCGGGTCGGGGCCCGGTGCGAATGCATCGGGCCCCGTTTTGTTGTGCAACGATTAGTTGTGCCCCCTCACACCTCTTGTTGCTACCGTTGCCCGATATGATCGCACGGCGACATTGGTACGCGCGAGGCGGTCATTACAATTGGCATTGTGTTGCGATTTAGGGGGAACGTTTTGGTGTCTGAACAGGCAAATAATGGTTGTGCTGCCGGCTCTGGCGTGCGTTTGATCGGCTGTGCCGACGATGCGACTTTGCCCATTGGCATGCACGACTATACGGAGGCTCTTGGTTGCTGCATGCTGGTCGACAAGACCATGTTTATTGCCGATGTGTTGGACTGCGACGCGTCCGTTGTGGTGTGCTGTCGACCCGAGGGTTTTGGCAAGAGCATGAACTTGTCGATGCTCAGGGCTTTTCTGGAGCGTCCAGCGGTCGGTCGCTCTGGTCAGCGTTTGTTTGCCGATGCTCAGATTTGGGATGCGAACGGCGGGCGCTATCGGGATGAGTACGCTTGCTATCCGGTGATATCGCTGGATTTTTCTGGCGCTGCGAGGCGTGGCGCCGCTATTGCCGACGTCGTGCGCGATGCTCTTTCGGACGAGTGCGCCCGCCTGCTGGCGCTTTTGGAGGCTCCGGATTTAGCTCGAGACAAGGTGCGTCACATCGAACGTGTTGCGCGTGGCGCGGCGAGCGAGGACGAGGTCGCCTCGGTGCTTGGCGTGCTCATTGAGCTGCTGGAGATGGCCTGCGATGAGCAGGTTGTATTGCTCGTTGATGGGTACGACGCGGCGTGGTTGGGCCGTGCGAGCGCGAGGGACGCTTCCGACGCCGATCCGGCAGGGCTATTCGATTGCGTGCTGTTCGACGCCATTGCCACTGCGCGCGATTCGTTGCGGCTGACGTGTCTGATGGGGGAGTGCCCCGGTCCTGCCGAAGCGGCGCTTTCTTCGCGCGGCTGCTCGTATTGTCTGACGACGCCGCTTTCGACCTGGTGTGACCGTTGTTTCGGCTTTTCGGATGCCGAGGTCCAGGCTCTGTTGAATCATGCTGGGCGCGAGGAATACCTGGATGATGCGCGTGAATGGCTCGAGGGATATCGGTTTGGTAGGGCCTATTGCTCGAGTCCAGCGCGTGTGATCGGTTTTCTGGACCGAGGCTGCACGGCGCCCGTGCGCGCCGATCTGTATGGGTATGCGGATTGCCTGAGTAGGGTAGTTGCCGGGTGGAATTTCGACCGCCTTTCGGTCTTGTTTGATTTGCTCGAGGCCCATGGGTGTGCTGAGGTCCCGCTTTGTTTGGACGCTGCAGAGCCAAATGTCTCGCCTGACGATGGCATGTGGACAGCGCTGTATCTGTCCGGTTTTCTCACGACGGATATGACTGAGGAGCCAGAGCATGGCGATCGGCTCCGTGCTTTGCGATTGCCCAATAAAGAGCTTCGCCAGGCCTTGCGTCTAGTGATTGTTGAGTGGTTTGAGTGCGCTGCCGAAGACATTCGAGACGTCGATGCGTTTCGCGACGGGCTGTGCCATGGGAACGAGGACACCGTGAGGCGGGCGCTAAGCCGCATCCTGGGGGATGCGGGAATCGGTGAGACCGACCCAGATAAGCCGCTGCCATATCATCTGCTCTTGCAGGGGCTCTGCTTTGGCTTGCCGGGCTATGCCAATCCTGCTTCGAGGCGAAAGTGTGGCGCGGGTCGCTGGGACATCCAGGTTTTTCCTACGGGCGCTGTGTTCGACGTAGCAGATACGATTGGCATGCTGGACGAGCGCCCGCTGATAACGATTAACTTGATGTATGACCCCGATGTGGATGCGCTGGGCCTGGAATTGCTGGCCGTGCAGTCGCTACTCGACATAGAGCGCGGCGGCATCGACGAAATCCGTGTACCGCGCCCCGGCGTGGGTCGCATGCGCTGGGGGTTCGGTTTTGATGGGCAGCATGTGGCTACGGTGTGCCAGCGGCTTTAAGCGCTGAGATGTTTCCGGCTTCCGTTACTTGGTGGCCTTCATGGGCGGCATGGGCTTCCAGTTGGGGTCCTTGATGATCTTGCGGGCGTCCTTCATGCCTCGGCGCAGCGCCGGAATGCCGGTCTTAAAGCACTTGTCGACCGCGGCCAGGCGAATGAATTCCTTGCAGAAGGTCGCGGCATTGCCCAGGCGGAACAGCATGGGGTGGTAGTCACCGTAGATCTGCATATAGCGAGCGAGGAAGCCTCGGTTGCGCATGATGTAGTAGCGGTTGGTGTCGCTCGTGGAGTTGAGCTGGCGCTTGCCGGCGATATCCCAGTTAGAGACGGCGCGGGCGCGCTTGAGCACCACGTCGGCAACAACGGCGGCGGGGAAGTGCTGGCTGGCCACGTAGCCATAGCAGGCATCGTCGCCGTAGATAAAGAAGCGCGCATCGGGCAGGCCGATCTTGTCGACCACGCGGCGCGAGAACATGCCGCCCTCAAAGCACAGCTGGTTCATGGCGCGATAACCCTCTGGACCCAAGTCCCACTTGGCGACTGGGTTGGGAATGCCGAGCGAAAGGATGAGCTGGTACTGCCAAAAGAAGGCGCCGCCGTCAAAGTCCAGGCGCGAACCCTGGATGACGTCGTAGCGGTCGGTCCACTTGGCCAAGCGCTCGATGCCTTCGGGGATGACGAGCACGTCATCGTCCATGACCCAGAACCACTGGGCCCCCAAGTCGTAGGCGCATTTAGTGCCGGCGGAGAAGCCGCCCGCACCGCCGCCGTTTTCGAGCTGCGGGGCGTAGATGACACGGTCGGTGCCGCCCTGCGCGTCGGGCTGCTCGGTGTCGATACCCCACAGGTTGGCCAGGCGCTCGTTGAATGCGGTGCACATGGCCTCGGTCTCGCGCGAATTCTCGTTATCGACAATCACGATGCGCCAGGGCGCGGCCGTGAGCTCGGTCATGGAGTCGAACAAATTGGCCAGGAGTTCCTGGCGCTTGTACGTAACGACGACGATGGCGAGCTTATCGATGGGGGCGGGGAGGGTGGAAGTCATGGGGCAATATATCCTTTCACGCGCGGCGGGCGAGTGCTGCGCGGAAGCTATCGAATACGTCCTTGGGACTGTCCTATTGTAAAGGCTCGGCGCACCTTGGCGGCAAGCTTTGAATAAAACGCAGGAACCTGCCATGGGCCCGCCGCATGACGTGGGGCTGCTTTGCCCGCAAGAGGCTCCATAGATTATATAAACGCCCGCCGGCGCGCTGGCCCTTTGATACCATGAAATGACAGGTATTTCCTAAGGAGCACATTTGTCTACTAACGCCTCTGGCAGCCCTGTTCTGTCGCTGCTTATTCCCATTTACAATGTTCAGCGCTACCTGCGCGAGTGCCTCGATTCCGCCCTGGCGCAGACGCTCAAGGACATCGAGATCATCTGCATTAACGACGGGTCGACCGACAACTCGCCGGCGATTATCCGCGAGTATATGGAGCGCGATGGGCGCGTCAAGATGATCGACAAGGCCAACAGCGGCTACGGCGACTCGATGAACCACGGCTTGGAGATGGCGCGTGGCAAGTACGTTGGCATCTTGGAGTCCGATGACTTTATGGCGCCCGACGCACTCGAAAAGCTTGTCTCGGCCGCCGATAGCAATAATGCCGACTTTGCGAAGGCGAACTTTGATTTCTACTGGTCTAAGCCCGAGGAGCGCCGTTCGCTGCACGAGATGTTTAAGGCCAAGGACTGTGGCAAGCCGGTGCACCCGAGCGATACGACGCAGTTCTTTAAGCAAAAGCCGTCGATTTGGTCGGCCGTGTACCGTCGCGATTTTCTTGAGCGCAACGGCATTAAGTTCCTGCCGACTCCGGGGGCATCCTTTCAGGACACGTCATTCGCCTTTAAGGTGATCGCGTGCGCCGATAAGGCTGTTTACCTACATGATGCCGTGTTGTCGTATCGCCAGGACAACGAGAATTCCTCGGTCAATTCTTCGGCTAAGGTATTTTGCGTCAATTCCGAGTATGCCGAGATTGAGCGTTGGATTCGAGAGGATTATGCCCGTGATCACGCAAGTGATGACGTCGCGCGCATGCTCAAGTTCAATCAGCTCATTAAGTACGATTCGTACATGTGGAACTACGTGCGCCTGGCGCCCAAGTTCTATAAGGAGTTCCTGGTTCAGATGGCCAAGGAGTTCCAAGCTGCCTTGGACGCCGGGGAGTTTTCGCTTGACGACCTCAAGCCGTGGAAGCGCGCAAATCTCGCTGCTATCCTCAAAGATCCTGAGGGCTGGGTTGACGAGCATCCGAGCTTTGCGACGGATGGTGCCTTGGGGCGTGCTAAGTATTACGCCTCGGTTGGAGGCCCAGGCGTGGTCGCCGCTTTCCTCATCGAATCGCTGAGGGGGTAGGTCGGCATGGGAGAGGCCTCGTGTCCTAAGGCTACCATTGTCGTCCCCGTTTACAACTCTGCGCGCTCCATTCAGCGATGCCTCGATTCGCTGTTGGCCCAGTCTGAGCGTTCGATTCAGGTTGTCTGCGTCAACGACGGTTCGACTGATGATTCGTTGAACGTTTTGCGCCAGATTGCGCAGGCCGACGATCGCGTACTGGTGATTGACCAGGAAAACGCGGGCGTCTCGTGTGCTCGAAATGCCGGCATCGATGCCGCCGTGGGCGGGACCGTCTTTTTTGTGGACGCCGACGATTACATCGATGCGCAGACGGTCGAGCGCGTGCTGCATGCCATGGAGTCTGCAGATGCCGAGGCCGCCGTTTTTGGCGGCGTCTGTGAACCTGCCGATGCTGCCCCCAAACGCGTCCAGCAACTCATGAGCCCCAAAGCTGGCACCTTCGGCGCCCGTGATCCCCAACTGCTGTTCCATTCGAATGCGCAGCCCTATGCCTGCCGCGCGGCTTTTTCGCGCGAGCTGCTCAATCGCGAAGGTATTCGCTTCGCCCCCGGTTTGGCTTTGGGCGAGGACGTCGTCTTCCAATTTGCGGCTTATGCGCTTGCCCGCAAGACCGTCGTCATGCCGGACAAGTTCTACCACTACGTGATGGAGAGTGAATCGGCGACGCACGAGTTCAACAGTGCCGAGGCTCGCGCCAAAAAGCTTGACGCCCACATGAGGATGCTCGAGGAGGTCTTGGAGGACTGGGCGGCCTACGGTCTTTTGGACCTGTGCCCCGGCGAGCTGATAACTTGGTTTTTAGACCTAATTGTGTTCGACCTGGCGCGCTTGGATTCCGATGACTTCCGTCGCGTGGCGGCTCGCGTCAACATGGACCTCACGACGTTTTTGGGAACGGAGTGGGCGGATATGCCTGCTAAGGGCGCCGTTCGCCGTGTTGCTCACAAGCTCGTTGCGGCGACCTCGGGCGTTACGATGGCAGATGCCGCGCTGTTCTATCTTTCGACTCGCGGTCTCAAAGCCTGCCTGGAGCGCTTTATCTAATTCCAAGCGCTGCCGCCCGCCGCAGCTCGGCTGCTAAAATAACCCTGTTACACGCTATTCAACAGGAGGTTCTCTTGCAGAACTCTGATACCCCTAAAGTTTCGCTGCTTGTTCCCATCTGCAATGTTGAGCGCTACCTGCGCGAGTGCCTCGATTCCGCCGTTGCGCAGACGCTCAAGGACATCGAGATTATCTGTATCAACGACGGCTCCACCGATAGTTCGCCAGATATCATCCGCGAGTACATGGAGCGCGACTCCCGTGTCAAGATGATCGACAAGGCCAACAGCGGCTACGGCGACTCGATGAACCGCGGCCTGGAGATGGCGCGCGGTGAGTACGTGGGCATCCTTGAGTCCGACGACTTTATGTTTGAGGATTCGCTCCAAAAGCTGGTCGCCAAGGCCGATACTGAGCATGCCGATGTGGTTAAGGGCGACTTTTACCTGTATTGGTCCACGCCCACCGAGCGCCGTGAGCTGTTTGGGATCATCGACGAGCATATGACGCGCGCCGCGTATCGCCCTGTCGATCGCCCGGGCATCTTCTACCGCAAACCTTCCATTTGGTCGGCTATCTATCGGCGCGAGTTCCTCAACGACAATCAGATTCGGTTCCTTCCTACGCCGGGCGCCTCGTATCAGGACGCAGGCTTTAACTTTACGGTTTGGGCTTGCGCCGAGCGTGCCGCGTTTATTGCTGACCCAATTTTGTGCTATCGCCAGGATAACGAGAAGAGCTCCGTTAATTCGCCCAACAAGGTGTTTTGCGTGTGCGACGAATATGCCGAGATGCAACGTTTTTTGGACGAGCGTCCCGAGCTCAAGGTTCAGCTCCAGGGCATTTTAATGCGCATGAAGGTCGATACGTATCGTTGGAATGATGAGCGTCTGGTCGATGAGCTGCGTGGGCAGTTTTGGGAGAAGGCTTCACCCGATCTGAAGGCCGATTGGGATGCCGGTCGCTTTGACCTGTCGCTGTTTGATCCGCGTGGCGAGACCGATTTGCGCCTGATGGTCAAGTCGCCCCGCGCCTATATCGATTCGCGCTTTGGCTTTAAGAAGCCAGGCAAGCTCAATACGTTTAAGCATTACTTTAAGATTGGCGGCCTGCCGCTGGTCTGGCGCGTGCTGACGTATCAGCGCACCTACGGCGACAACCCGCACCCTGATGACGTTCCCACCGCACAGTAGGAGCGAGTGATTATGGCTACCCCCAAGATTTCCGTTGTCGTTCCCATCTACAAAGTGGAGGAGTGCCTGGCCTGGTGCCTGGACTCCCTGCTTGCGCAGGACATGCCCGATTGGGAGGGCGTGCTGGTCAACGATGGCTCGCCGGACGGCTCGCGCGATATTGCGGTTGCCTATTGCGAAAAGGACGCGCGCTTTACGCTGGTTGATAAGGAGAACGGCGGCCTGTCGAGTGCGCGTAATGCAGGCATCGCCGCGTCCACGGCGTCTATCGTCGCGTTCTTGGATTCCGACGACCGCTTTACGCCCGATGCATGCCGAGTGATCGTCGATGCCTTTGAGCGCGAGCGCTGTGATGTTTTGACCTTTGGTGCGAACCCGTATCCGCTGGAGGCGGGGTATCCGTGGCTTAACTATGTGCTGAGCCCGCGCGATGTGTCGTTTGAAGGCTATAGCTCCGGCCTACTGTTTAAGGAAGCATCTCGCCCCTTTGCATGGCGCACCGCCTGCAAGCGTGAGTTTTTGCTGGGCAACGGGATCGTGTTCGACGAAACCGTTAAGTATGGCGAGGACCAGGTCTTCGATTTTGCCGTGTACGGTCGTTCGCACAAGACCGCGCTTATCTCGAACAAGCTGTATGACTACCGCGTGGCGCGCAAGGGCTCGCTCATGGACACCATGCGCTATGACGACGAGACGCGCCTGCTGGAGCACGTGAAGATTTACTTCGCGGTGCTGGCTGACTGGCAGCGCGACGGTCTCGATGCTCAGCACGCCGATGACCTGGCATATTTCCTGTGCGATCTGGTGCTGTACGATGCGCTCAGGTTGTTGGGTTCGGACTGCGGCAAGGTGTTTGCTGCCGTTGCCACGGCGCTTGCCGGTTCTGCCGTGGGCAGCGATGCTGCGCTCGCACAATGCGCTCCTTCTGTTGCTGCTATGGTGCGTGCGGCGCTTACCAGCAAGGCCCCCAATGCCCGTGGGTGCAAAAAGCTCATGTTCGATTACGACGTCTTGAGGTTTGGGCGCCTGGGTGCCTGCAAGCGCATAGCAGCGAACGCCCTGGGAAAGCGAGAAGTGTAGATGAGTATCAAGCGTTTGGCACTTTGCCGCAGTCAGGGCCGTCTGTTTGTGCTGCTTCGTTTTGCCGGTCAGGATGTCGCCGCGCTTATCGAGCGGGAGGGTTCTCAAGCGTTTGCTCATGCGACGACGAGCGGTTCTTGTGTGTCGTCGCTGGTGCTCCCGGTCGATCATGGCCGTGTGCTGGCGCTTTGCCCTTCCGTTTCCGATTACGAGCACGAGCTCGCCGTCTTGGTGCTTCCGTTTTTGGATGGCTCGTCGATGGATGTCGTTTTTGCATCCGGTGGCCAAAGGTTGGGCTCCATTCGCCTCGATAGCCGCGTGGCCAAGCTGGAATCCAAGATTAACTACAAAGCAAAGCCTGCGCTGTGCGCGCTTATCCGCGATGCGCAGCGTGACGAATGCTGCGGTCGCTACGAGATCGATGCCATTCGCTATTTGCCGACAGACGCCGGCGCGGTGTGGCGCTATGAGGTTGCCTGGGCGGGAGACCCCCAGTGCTCCCCTGAGTTCCAGATCTTCGATACGCATATGAATGCGATTGATGCCACCGTGCATGTGTTTGAATCGCAGGTCGATGTGCCGCAGCAGAACGGATGCCGCGTCAATAAAACGTATCTGAGCGTTGAGATGCCTCAGGATATACGAGATTTTGTCGCGATTGTGAGCGATCCCACAGAGCAGATCCAGAGCGGGTTTTGCGCCATGGATGGTCGCCTGTACAACGGCATGGTCGATGACAGTTGGAACCGCATGAAGGACGCGCGTGCAGACGACGCAGCTTATCGACGTTGGTTTGAGCAACATCGCGCAAAGCCGGGCGATTTGGCGTGCCAACGTGTCGCTTCGGCGGCCTCTGCCTATAGGCCGCTCGTGAGCATTGTGGTGCCGTGCTACAAGACTGATCGGGTCTACCTGCGCGAGCTGCTGGACTCGGTGCTAGCCCAGAGCTATGACAACTGGGAATTGCTGCTTATGGACGCCTCGCCCGAATGGGACGCGGTGGCCGACCTTGCGGTGGACGCCAATGACGAGCGCGTTCGTCGCATTGGGCTGCCCGGCAACGGCGGCATCGTGGTCAACACCAACGCGGGTATTGAGCAAGCGACGGGCGACTACATCGCGTTCTTGGACCATGACGACATTCTGGAACCGGACGCGTTATTCCAGTATGTTTCCGCGCTGAATAAGGCGGCCGAGGGCGAGCGTCCCCAGGTCCTGTTCTGCGACGAGGACATGTTCCAGAAAACGGGGGAGTGGGGCCAGCCGGTCTTTAAGACCAAACTCAACGTTGACCTGCTCTATAGCCATAACTGCGTGACGCATTTCCTGATGGTGGAGAAGGCGCTTATTGATCGCATTGGCACGTCCCCAGAAGACGTTGCGGGCGCCCAGGACTACGACCTGACGCTTCGCTGCCTTGCGGCGGGCGCGCGGTTTAAGCATGTTGCGCACGTGCTGTATCACTGGCGCGTTCATCCGGGGTCGACCGCCGATGGGTCTGCCGATAGCAAGCCGTATGCCATCGAGGCCGGGCGCCTTGCGCTTCGGCGCCACTTTAACGCGCTGGGTATTTGCGGAACGGTCGAGGAGACCGAGACGCCGTTTGTCTACCGCATGCGCTATGCGCTGCCGGAGCCTGCGCCGCTGGTGAGCATTGTGATCCCCACTAAGGACCACGTTGAGACGCTCGATGCCTGTGTGATGTCGATCGCCCAGAAAGCCACGTATGCCAACTACGAGATCGTCTTGGTGGAGAACAACAGCGAAGACCCGGAGACGTTTGCGTATTACGAAACCCTGCCAGAGCGCGTGGCTGCAGCATCCAAAGGCAAGGGTATCGCACGCGTTGTGTTCTGGCCGGGCGAGTTCAATTACTCCCAGATCATTAACTTTGGCGTTGAGCACGCTAAGGGCGATTATCTGTTGCTGCTTAATAACGATACCGAGGTCATAAGTCCCAACTTTATAGAAGAGATGATGGGATATCTGCAGCGTCCCGATGCGGGCGTGGTGGGCGCCAAACTCTACTTTGCCGATCATCTGGTGCAGCATGCCGGCATTTTGGTTGGCGTGCGTGGTGCACTTGCCCACGCCAACCAGGACTTCTCGGCAAAGCGCGAGGGCTATCTTGCCCGTGCCGTGCGCCCGGGCAACTATAGCGCCGTAACGGGTGCCTGCCAGATGGTGCGACGCGGCGTATTTGAGCGCGTCGGCGGCTACAACGAGGAATTCGCCGTTGGCTTTAACGACGCAGACTTTTGCCTGCGCGTATGGGAGGCGGGCTACCGCACCATCTATACGCCCTACGCCGAGCTGTATCACTATGAGTTCACCTCGCGCGGCAGGGAAGAGGCAAACGAGGAAAAACTGCGCCGCTGGAAGCGCGAGCAAGCGCTGTTCACGCAGCGCTGGCCGGAGTTTTTCTTGACGGGTGATCCATGGTTGGGGCCTAACTTGTCTTCCGAGAGTGAGTACTTCTCGCTTTAGACAATGGTTGTTAGAAGGCCCTCAGCTTGACTTCGCCATGAGTTGGGAAGAAGGCAGCGTTTAGGCTATTTGTTAGTTTACATTACGATAGCTCGATACTTCTACGATAAGTTTGTACAGGCTTATACAACTCGATATAATCCGATATAGTTGCGATAAACTAATAAAGCTAAGATTGACCGATAATCGATTTCCTTGAGAGGCAAACAAGTGAGCGCCACAATATTCCATAACCCGTTTCGTCCCACTGCCGGCGCTGAGCCTCCGCGCATAATTGGTCGTGATGATATTGCCCTTGAGTTTACCGAGAGTTTGAATTCGGGAATTGGTGCACCTGCGAGGCTCATGCGCGTTGCCGGGCCAAGGGGTTCCGGAAAAACTGTTTTGCTCTGTGATCTTAGAGATCGTGCACGAGAGCTTGGCTGGAAGACGGCTATTGTTTCTGCTGGTCCCAACCTATTGCTGGACCTGAAGGATCAGATTGCAGAATCCTCCCTTGCGACCAATGCTTCAGTCGGCGTAAATGCCGGCTTTGTTTCCGCTAAATTCGACGTTGTGCCAAAAGAGTCGAGTCTTAGAAAGTTGCTTGGCTCGGCCGCAAAGTCTTCCAAGGGCCTGTTTATTGCAATAGATGAGGTGCAGGATGCCCCGATTGACGATATGCGCGCTATTGCTTCTGCTGTGCAGCTTCTAATAGGGGAGAAAGTCGATATTGCTCTCGCATTTGCCGGATTGCCCGCTGGTGTTATGGATCTTATTAACGGCAAGGCACTTACATTCTTGCGTCGTGCCCTCCCCGAAGATCTGGCGCCTATCAACCAGGTGGAGGTAGCGCTCTCTATGGGCGATAGCTTTATAGCGACTGGTTTGACCATAGAGGACGATCTGCTGTCGAGAGCCGCTAAGGCCACGAAGGGCTATGCCTATTTGGTGCAACTGGTCGGTTACTCCATTTGGCAGCGCGCCAACTTGCATCGTGTCAAAAGTGCCAACGTGAGCGAGCGCGATGTTATCGAAGGCATTGCGCTGGCAGAGGCTCGTTTTCACGATGTTGTTCACGAGCCCGCGATTTCTGGACTTGGACTCAACGATATCAAATATCTTTTGGCCATGTGCGAGGATAAGCAGCAGTCCAAATCATCTGAGATTGCTAAACGTATGGGTAAAAAGACCAATGAGGTCAGCTCTATTAGGGCTAAGCTGCTACAAAGAGAGGTTATTCAGGCTCCACAGAGGGGCTACGTGCAGTTTGCCGTGCCGGACCTAGATATCTATCTGCGAGAGAATGCCGCGGAGATTCTCGAGCGGTTCTAAATCAAGGCATGAATAGCCGCCGGTTAACTGCCTTTTTCGACTTGGCTCGCGTCCCCCCATTACAGTCTGAAATAGGCCATCGATAAATTTCGATGGCGAGCATTCGGCG
>DAIMBN010000075.1:0-4828 GCA_036718335.1 Coriobacteriaceae bacterium | reverse complement strand
AAACGAGCCCGCGCGGAAAGGATCCAGACCGTATGCAATGCGATAGCACATCCCCACTGTCCCGCGAGACCGATGCGCCCGAAACCATCGTCAAGCTGGAATGCGACATCGACGACGCGTCGCCCGAGGTGCTCGCCTACGCTGCCGACCGCCTGCGCGAGGCGGGTGCGCGCGAGGTGCATTGGCTGCCCCTCTATTGCAAGAAAGGCCGCCCCAGTTGGCAGCTACAGGTAATCTGTGCTCACGAGGATATCGAGCGCCTGCAGACGATTATCTTTTTGGAAACCACGACCAACGGCATTCGTCGCCAGGTCATGGAGCGCGTTTGCCTGCCACGCCGCTTTGAGCGCGTAACGACGCTATGGGGCGAGGTGTCCGTCAAGGTGGCAACCCTGCCCGACGGCAGCGAGCGTGCAGCGCCCGAGTACGAGGACTGCGCCCGTCTCGCCCGCGAGCACAATGTGCCGCTCCAGCGCGTGATGCAGGCGGCACAAGCCGTGGCACTGCGATTTGAATAACGCGGCTGGTGGCGACATCCTGCGCCCAGCCATATCAACCCCATTCGAAAGGATCTCCCCATGAAATACCTCATCGCTTCCGACATCCACGGCTCGGCATATTGGGCCGAGCGCCTGGTCGCCGCCATCGAGTCCGAGCAGCCCGACCGCATCGTCCTGCTGGGCGACCTGCTCTACCACGGTCCGCGCAACGACCTGCCGCGCGATTACGCCCCCAAGCGCGTGATCCCGCTGCTCAACGCCCTGGCCGACCGCATCATCGCGGTACGCGGCAACTGCGATGCCGAGGTCGACCAGATGGTCCTCGACTTTCCCGTCATGGCCGACTACGCCACGCTGTTTGACGAAACCGGCCGCGAGCTGTTCCTGACGCACGGCCACGTCTTTGGCGCTGGCATGCACAACAGCGTCGACTACGCGCCCGCGCTGCCCGAGGGCTCCGCGCTCGTCTACGGTCACACGCACATCAAGGTCAACGAGGAAAGCGCCGCGCACCCGGGCCTGTGGCTCTTCAACCCCGGTAGCGTGAGCATTCCCAAAGACGACACGCACAGCTACGGCATCTACGAGGGCGGCGCGTTCCGCCATGTGATCCTGGAGGAGGAATAACCATGGCGCAGCACATGGCTCAGCAAAATGCCGAGGGCTCGCGCGATCTGTCCACGCTGGTAGACGCGTCGACCGAGCTGCAGCATCTGGTGCAGACCATCTGGCGTCTACGTCAGCCCGATGGCTGCCCGTGGGACCGTGAGCAGACGCACCGCAGCATCGGCAAGAACATGATCGAGGAGGCCTACGAGGCACTCGACTGCATCGAGGCGGACGACGCGGTTCACCTACGCGAGGAGCTGGGCGACGTGCTCATGCAGGTCGTGCTGCATGCGCAGATCGCGGCGGACGCCGGCGAGTTTACGCTGGCCGACGTGGCACGCGATATCGACGCCAAGCTCATTCGCCGCCACCCACACGTGTTTGGCGATGCGGATGCCGACAACTCCGACGAGGTACTCAAGATTTGGGACGAGGTCAAGCTTGCCGAGAAGGCCGCCAAGGACAAGGCCGTGACGGCAGGCGAGGCTGCGCCCGAGGGCCTGCTTGACGGCGTGCCCACGCATCTGCCGGCGCTGATGCAGGCGCAGAAGGTGTCGCGCAAGGCAGCTGCCGTGGGCTTTGAGTGGGAGACGGTCCAGGACGTGTGGGACGAGGTCGCCGAGGAACGTGCCGAGTTTGAGGCCGAGGCTCCCGGCTCGCCCGAGCGCGAGATGGAGTTTGGCGACCTGCTCTTTGCCCTGGTCAACGTTGCGCGCAAGGAGGGCATTGACGCCGAGAGCGCCCTTCGTGCCAGCACGGCAAAGTTCCGCCGTCGCTGGGCCGCGATGGAGCAGATGGCGGCCGATGCTCACGTGGATCTTGCCGAGCTTTCGACCCACGGCCTCAACGACCTGTGGGATGCCGCAAAGGCGGAGGAGTAAGACTGCGGGAACGACGGGCTGACACGCCTCATCGTTCCCGCTAAATTTTTCGAAAATCAAGTGTATCCCTCGGCTAACTTAGGGCATAATGCAAAAAGTGCGACATGGCTAACTTACGGAGACGCACCGACGGTGCACGGTCAGCCGGTCGCTTGCATCCACTACGTTTCCAAGTGAGAGGGAGACAACATGAGCGATATTTTGGACGTCTACGGTCGCGAGGTGCTCGACAGCCGCGGCAATCCCACCGTCGAGGTCGAGGTCGTGCTCGAGGACGGCAGCTTTGGCCGCGCAATGGTGCCTTCGGGTGCTTCGACCGGCGCCTTTGAGGCCTGCGAGCTGCGCGATGGCGACAAGGGCCGCTACCTGGGCAAGGGTGTTTTGCAGGCCGTCGAGCACGTCAACAACGAGTGCGCTAACGCCGTCGTGGGCCTCGACGCCTTCGACCAGCGCGCCGTCGATGCCGCGCTGATTGCCGCGGACGGTACCCCCAACAAGACCAAGCTCGGTGCCAACGCCATCCTGGGCGTGTCGCTGGCCGTTGCCCGAGCCGCTGCCGAGTCGGCGGGCCTGTCGCTGTACCAGTATCTGGGCGGCGTCAATGCCCACCTGCTGACCACGCCCATGATGAACATCCTCAACGGCGGCGTGCATGCCGACAATAACGTTGACTTTCAGGAGTTTATGATCATGCCGGTGGGCGCCCCGAGCTTTGCCGAGGGCCTGCGTTGGTGCGCCGAGGTCTACCACACCCTCAAGGGCGTGCTGCACGAGGCCGGCCTGGGCGGCGGCGTGGGAGACGAGGGCGGCTTTGCGCCCAACCTCAAGACCAATGCCGAGCCGTTCGAGTACATCACCAAGGCCGTGGAGAAAGCCGGCTTTAAGCCCGGCGTCGACTTCATGTACGCCATGGACCCGGCCTCGACCGAGTTCTACAACGCCGAGACCGGCATGTACGAGCTCAAGGGCGAGGGTGTTGAGTACACGAGTGCCCAGATGGTCGATTACTGGGAGAAGCTCGTCGACACCTATCCCATCATCTCCATCGAGGACGGCATGGCCGAGGAGGACTGGGACGGCTGGGTCGAGCTTACCCGTCGCATTGGCAACAAGGTGCAGCTGGTGGGCGACGACCTGTTCGTCACCAACACCGAGCGCCTCAAGAAGGGCATCGAGTTGGGTGCCGCCAACGCGATCCTGGTCAAGGTCAACCAGATCGGCACGCTCACCGAGTCGCTCGAGGCCATCGAGACTGCCAAGGAGGCCGGTTACGCTTGCATCGTGAGTCACCGCTCCGGCGAGACCGAGGACTCCACGATCGCCGACTTGGTCGTGGGCGTCAACGCCGGTCAGATTAAGTCGGGCGCCCCGTGCCGCAGCGACCGTATCGCCAAGTACAACCAGCTCATCCGTATCGAGGACGAGCTCGAGGGCAGCGCGCGCTACGCCGGCAAAGCAGCGTTCTACAACATTCGCTAGGCACGCGGAGGTCGCGGGGGCGGGGAAGACTCGGATTTGCCTTGCTTCAGCCGGGCGCTGTTGAGCACCATTGGGCGCTGGGCCATATGACTCAGCGCCTTTTTTATGTCGAGCAAAGGCTGTCGAAGGTGGCGCGCGCGCTCGTGCTATAACTAGAATACTAAGCGCAAACAAACCTCAACCGCACAAGGCGCACATGGATCAGATTTACGACAACAGGTACTATTCCGCCGGTTCGCGTGAGCCGTCGCTTCGCCGTGCGCGCACGGTGCAGCTCGGTGGGTCCGCCTACGCCGGTGCCGACCGCTCCGCGCAGCGCCCGACAAGCACCTCGCGCCCCAATGCTCAAGTGAATACTTCGACAGATGGACCAGTACGCCCGACACGTTCGTCGCATCCGTCGCGTCCCTCGGCCCAGACGCACGACAAAGCGAGCAGGCCTTCGAGCCGTCTTTCGGGCTCGGACTTTATGCGCTACGCCAACGACAACGCGGTGGTTAAGGCAATCTATGACTTTACACATGGCTCTCTGCGCCCGCTGTTTATCGGTATCGTGGTGGCGCTGGCGCTCGTGAGCCTGTATTTTCCCGTACGCGACCTGTATGTGGCTAAGCGCTCGAGCGATATCTTGGCCAAGCAGGTCGAGATTCGCGAGCAATATAACGACGAGCTGCAAAAAAGCGTCGACAAGCTGCTCTCGGAGGAGGGTATCAAGGACGCGGCGTCCGAGGACCTGGGCTTGGTGATGCCCGGCGAGAAGAGGATTGAAGTGCAGGGCCTGGACGGCGATTCGGATGCCTCGTCGAGCCAGAAGTCGTCGAACGCCAAGAAGGCCAGCGAAGTTGCCAAGGAAATCGAAGAAGTCGGTAAGGACGCGCCGTGGTACATCCAAGCGCTCGACATGCTGTTTGGGTTTAACGGCGTCGAGGGCCAGACGGTCGTGTCCAACGGCAAATAGCGCCCGGAGGGGAGCCCGCAATGACAAATTGCAAACGCTATAAGGTAGCCGCGATCGACCTGGGAACGGTGTCGTCGCGACTGGTGTTGGCCCAGGTCGAGGGCGGAGCGATTGTGGAATCGTCCAAGCATACCGAGATTACCGACCTGGGCGAGGGCGTGGACGCGACGGGTCGCTTTTGCGAGGCGGCTGTCGAGCGTGTACTCGCTGCGTGCCGTATGTTTGTGGACGAGGCGCGTACCTTTGGCGCCGCGTGCATCTGCACCACGTGCACGAGCGCCGCGCGCGATGCGTCCAACGCCGCCCTGCTGCTGGACGGCCTGCACGAGCTGGGGCTTGAGCCGCAGGTGATTCCGGGTGAGGTCGAGGCACGCCTGACGTTTTTTGGCGTGGCGCACGAC
>DAIMBN010000074.1:0-4874 GCA_036718335.1 Coriobacteriaceae bacterium | reverse complement strand
ATCGGGATTTGCAGCGACGGACCTCAGGACGCTCTTACACCACGTCTGCGCGCGCCACCGGACGCCGTTTCCCAATGAGGCTCAAGCGGAAAATGCATCCCGGAATTTGCGCTCAAAGTGGGATGCGGTTTCCGGTTGAGGGTCTAAGGGGAAAATGCGTCCCAGAATCGACGCTTGAAATGGGATGCAGTTTCCCGATGAGGCACTCGACGGAAAATACATCCCAGAAATGGCCTTTGAGCTGGGATAAGATTTCCGCGGCATCTCGGATTCTCAAAAATGAGACACGCCGTTGGCGAAAATGAGACACGTGATATCGGGCATCGGATGTATCATTTGCAAAAATGAGTCCACTCCACTCGAATAAAGCGAGGTCCCTCATGTACGTTCCACACCCCCGTATCCGTAGGCTGTCGAAAATCCCGCTTGTTGGGACGGCGGCGCTTGCTGCGTTGATCGCCACGAGCGTCGCCTGCTTCACGGCCACGCCCCAGGTTGCCCAGGCGGCAGACGCGCCCGCAATCACCGATATGACCGAGCAGGATTATCAAGCCCTGGGTCTGGGCACGAGCGAGGACATTCCGGCCGATACCGTTGGCCCCTATTCCACTGATACCCCCACGACGTTTGCCACGCGCAGCGAGGTCTATATGGCAGCTAACGGTAGCCATGGCAATCGCTACACTCTGCGCGACAAGCTCGAGAACGTCGAGCGCGGTGACATTGGCGGCAGCAGCAAAATCACCGATGGCTATGGAAGTGTGTGGGGTGCCGCAAAGTTCTGGCAAAACGTCAACAACTTCGATACGAACAGCGATCTCTACAAGCATAGCGACTACGGTGGCGGCACCTGGTCGTACCTAAGCAACAATGAGTCCTCAACAGTACTCGCCAACGACAACAACGGTTTCTCGGGCATTCACGCCACGAGTGTTGAGTTCTGCAGCGACGCCAGCACGGGCAAAAAGAGCCGCGTTGCCGAGCTCCGTGCCTACGGCGACAGTTCCTCCACGACGATTGACGGCAAGTCATACGCCGGAAAGGTTGAGCTGGTCCTCTACTCGTTTAGCAACGGGCGTACGCGCACTCTCGACACACACCTGCCGGTGACGGTCAACACTAATATGATGTACGAAGGCCGTTTTAAGTACCTGGATGCCGGTTACCTGCAAGAGCACGACGCCGTCTTTGATGTCGAGGCGGGCGATGTCGATGGCGACGGCGTCGACGAGCTTTTTGTCTACGCGGGCTGCTATGTCGACGAGAACGGCGTGCGCAAGGCTGTAGTCGACATGTATGACTTGGAGGGCGGCAACTGGAAGCAAAGCGTCGTCAAGATCGATGCCGGTAACGCCGCGGACTACACCACGCACAACAAGGGCGGGAACGACTCCTGGACGCAGCTTCAGTCAGCTCCTGTCGTTTCGCTAGCGGCCGGCGACCTCGATCGCGATTTTTGCGATGACCTCGCCATCGTGGTCTCGGCACCCTACGGCAAGAAGAATATTGATAAGTCGACGCATTGCGAGCTGTTTTCGTGGGATGCATCCAAGGGTGCGCTCGTCCATGTCGATGCTCTGGGCGACGCGGGCGCAATCTCCCTCTCCGCGAACGGCAAGACCATGGTCGCTGCGAATGCGACGTTCGGCACGTTTGCCGCCTACGATGAAGAAGGAAAGAAGACGGGTGAAACCGTCACGGGCCTTATTCTTGCGGGCTATGACTGGCAACGCAGCGCTTTTGATTACGGCGCTTCTGACGGCAGCAAGGGGCTGTACGGCGCGCTGTACCGCTACGCGTATTTTGACTCGGAGTCTGGCGAGTTCAAGCTTTCCGATTGTAAGGAATACAGAGACGGGCTCCTCGCCTCCTATGGGCTGATGCATGTGCCCAACAGCGCATGGAAGGATAGCGCTCAGGATAAGCGCTATCCGTGCACCTTGGCGCCTATTGCCCTTGCCACTGCCAACCTTGACGGCCTGTCCGAGCAGCTGGCGGTTGACGAGGTGCTCGTGGGCGGCGATGTGTTCCGCGACTTTGCCTGCAACACGGCACAGAGCGGGGCTCAGGGCTTGGGGTCCATGGTCGGAACCATGAGCATGAGCGGTCAGCAATACAACAGCAGCAACAAGCATGACCACAAGGGTATAGAGCAGGTGTGGATCAGCGACGTCAAGGCGGGCGGCGTCTCGGGTTCGGACCGCTATAACGAGAGCTTTATCGCCGTGGTGGGCAAGCACCGCGACGAGGACCTGCGCAAGAACGATGACTATTATTGGATGACCGCCTCGCATTTTTCGCTCGACGAGAACGGAAAGGTGCGCCGCGGCGAGGAGCAGGTGATTAGCGAGAGCAACCGTCGCGGCACTACCTACGGCACATTTATCTCGCTCGCGCTGCCCGATGTCGACAACGACAGCGTCAAGATCACGTACAAGGACCGCTACAAGGTCTATACCAACCCGCGCGTGCTTGCCGTGCTGCAGGATGCGCCCTATGTTGAGGATCTGGAGCAGGCATACGGCTATCTGGTGTTGGGCGGCACGTCATACGGAGAGGAAAAGGGCACGGGGACATCCCAGGGCTATACCATTGGCGCCGAGTTGGGCGTTGCCGTCGAGGTGCAGACCGGTCCGCCCCTGGTCGCGATGAATGCTTCAGTCGATTTTGCCGCCGAGGGATGCTATGACTACCGGAGCGAGCGCACGGTCAGCGCAAGCGTAAGCTATGAGTCGCATGCCGGCGAGGGTGACAAGGCCGTGCTCTACACGATTCCGATGGTCTATTACGAGTATGAGATCGAAAATGAGGAAACTGGTGGCAAGGGCGTGATGGCGGCGCCCGTGTCGCTCGGCGCGCAGACCTCGGTCGTTAATGTCGAGGCCTATGACCGCATTGCCAAACAGCACAATATGACGCCGCTCAGCTACTTTTTGACCAACCGGTCGGGAGAACCCGGAACCTATCAAACGACGCTCAACGGCGAGACTCCCGTTGGGGATTCCTTTGGCCTGGGCAAGCCTGGCGTAACGCGCGCCTACACGCACGATGGGTTTAACGGCGCCGCCGCGCAGTCGGGGGCGAGCATTGAGCAGACCATCGAAGTCGAGGAGGGCAAGGAGCAGGAGCTCGAGCTCGGCTTGACGCTGAACGGCAGCGTTGTCATGGGCGCGAAGCTCGCAAAGCACGAGTTGTTTGGCGGCCTGTGCTTTGGTGCCAACGCCGGCTTTACTACGGGTAACTCCTCGAGTGAATCGACCGAATACGGCGGCACCGTCGACAACCTGCCCGAGGCCGCGCAGGGCAAGTACGGTTTTGTGTGGCGTCTGGGCGTCAACGCGGTGGATGTCGACAAGTTCGAGGCAGACTCGGGCGACAAGCTCGGCACCAAGGACACCGACCAGTTCTGGATCGTGGGCTATGACGTTAAGGACGTCGAGATGCCCGACGCGCCGGCCGTGACGGGCTTTACGGCAAACGCCGTCGATTCGACCAGCGTTACGTTTAGCTGGGACGATGTACTCGCAAACAAGAGTGGCTTTAGCTACGGCGTGGGCATGCTGCAGAGCAATGCGGCGGATGCTGCGGAGGGGTCGGATCTTGGATACGACTCTTCGGTTGAGCGCGCGGCGGGAAGCCACCTGACGCTCTCGGCGATTGGCCATGTGAAGCAACTCGGTGCCGACGATAGCGAAACAGGGCTGGCACCGACCTATATGTGGTACCGCAAGGGCCGCGGCGAGACAGAGTTTAAGCTCGTGGGTGCCGATGGCAACCTCGCGGCTGGAACGGCCTCAAAGCTCGAGATTGACCTGACCGCAGACGATGACGGTGCGCAGTATTACTGCCACGTGGGATACAACGACGTGGGCCTCGACACCGGCACGACGCTCGTGAATATCGAGGCCGAGGAGACGGCGCCCACAACGGTGAACGCCACCCCGATCCGCACGCGCCGCCTGTTCTCACAGGCAAGTGCGGGCGCCAAGAAGTTCCTGGACCATACGCTGGTAAACACCGCCGGCCCAACCGATTCCGAAGGCTCAAAGGACCCCGAGACTCCTGAGACCCCGACGAACCCGGACAAGCCCAAGTTCGACAACGGAGCTAAGATCGACACCAAGGTCAAGACTACGACCACAGCGAAGAACCTCGCAAACACCGGCGACCAAACATTCGCCCTAGTCGCCACCGCAGCAGCAGCGGGGGCAACGCTCGTAGTGATAGCCCTCATCATGCTGATCAAGCGCCGCAAGACCCACTAGTAGCCAGTCGAACATATCGACAACCCAAAAACCCGGGTAGCCAAAAAACAGGCAACCCGGGTTTTCTGTTGAGTGGAGACTCCGCAAGCGGAAACTGCATCCCACAATTAGCGCCCGGAACGGGACACATTTTCCGTCAAGCCCTCATCCGGAAAATCCATTCCAGTTTGAGCGCCCAGACCGGGACGCACTTTCCCAAAGGGTCCTCAACGGGAAACTGCGTCCCATAATTAGGCCGAGAAATGGGATGAACTTTCCCAATGAGAGCCAACCGGAAACCACGTCCCAGAAACAGCCCCCAAAGTGGGACGCACTTTCCCAACGAGCCTCAACCGGAAAATACATCCCGGAATCCAGCTGAATAGTGGGACACACTTTCCCAATCGGCTCCCAAGCGGAAACTGCATCCCATTCCAGACAAGAATTCCGGGACACACTTTCCGCAAACAAAGAAGGCCACATAACGTGGCCTTCAACTTATATATGTTCGGCGATACACCCAAGACAAGCCACGCCCCAACATCAGGGCGTCTGTCCAGGCGGAGGCATATAAGGTTCATCGCGAGTTCCGCACGCAAAGAAGGCCACTTAATGTGGCCTTCGTCTTGC
>DAIMBN010000073.1:0-4915 GCA_036718335.1 Coriobacteriaceae bacterium | reverse complement strand
GACCAGGATAGCGCCGTCCATCTGAGCAGCACCGGTGATCATGTTCTTGACGTAGTCAGCGTGGCCCGG
The DNA here is from genome assembly GCA_036718335.1 of Coriobacteriaceae bacterium. Classification (GTDB taxonomy): domain Bacteria; phylum Actinomycetota; class Coriobacteriia; order Coriobacteriales; family Coriobacteriaceae; genus Collinsella. The sequence goes on along the minus strand of DAIMBN010000073.1, from coordinate 4,846 downwards.
GCAGTCAACGTGAGCGTAGTGACGGGCAGCAGTCTCGTACTCGACGTGGGAGACGGAGATCGTAATGCCGCGCTCGCGCTCCTCGGGAGCCTTGTCGATGTTCTCGAACGCAGTGAAGTCAGCCTTGCAGCCCTCGGTCTCGGAGAGAACCTTGGTGATGGCAGCGGTCAGCGTGGTCTTGCCGTGGTCGACGTGACCAATGGTGCCGATGTTAACATGCGGCTTAGTGCGCTCAAACTTCTCTTTGGCCATAAAGCCCTCCTCTAAACAGGTCGTCCCCGGACGGGACTTTGCCTTTATACCATAGTGGCCTCTCAACATACTATTGAGAAGCCACCGTGTTACCTATGGTAGCGGTGACTGGATTCGAACCAGTGACGCCACGGGTATGAACCGTGTGCTCTAACCAACTGAGCTACACCGCCGGATGGAGCCTGCAACCAGACTTGAACTGGTGACCTCTTCGTTACCAACGAAGTGCTCTACCGACTGAGCTATACAGGCACTTGACGGGTGGGAGCTATAGGATTCGAACCTATGTAGGCAGAGCCAACGGGTTTACAGCCCGTCCCCATTAACCACTCGGGCAAACTCCCAATCGTTCAAGTATCCGCAGGTCCTTTGGTCTTTTGGACCGCCGCCCCCGCGAACGAAGAAGATAATACGATGCAACCTTGGGGGCTGTCAACGAAAACCTCTAGATACACGGTTCCGGGCGTATCTATATAGTTGTGACCTGCGGTTTTGTTGAGTTTGGATATGAAGGACGGTGGTTTTGGATACTGAGGTGACGTTTCCCAAGGTAACACTTTGCTGTAGTGGAGTACACCTTCAGGATCGAACTTCGATAACGGCTTATTTGCACCTATATATAGGTCTAGATCGGGGCTTCCCAGACAGAAGATTGCTCTTCCCAGCAAAATCGAGCGTGGATATTCTCTCACTTTGCCGTGCCATCGAATCCAAAGTGGCAGATTATCCACGCTCATTCACTAAGCGGAAGATTTTCCACGCTCGTTCGTCCGATAATCCACGCTCGATGACGATGACCAACCTCGCCCCGGCTTCTGTCTCGACCTGTAACAGTAAGAGGAACAGTAAGAGGATTATTCCTCCCCTATCTGTTACTGATCGAGATGTTTCGCAGAGACCCCAGCTTACGTCTCATTCTGTAACAGCTAGAACGGTTTCCAGCCTCTTCGTGTTACAGATTGAGACAAACCTGAAGCTTGGTTGGCACCACACCCGCTGACTTATAGACATAAATAGAAACGGGCCCTGTCCCACAAGGGAACAGAGCCCGAAACTCTCATGGAGCCAGTGACAGGAATCGAACCTGCAACCCACTGATTACAAATCAGTTGCGCTACCGTTGCGCCACACTGGCACACTTGGCGCTTTCGCGCGAAGCCTGTTAAGAATAATGGAATTGCGGACGGGGCGCAACAGGCCGCACGGCGTTATACAAATATGTAAAATCCAGCAACAACAGGTACCAGGCCCGTTCATTTCTGTCGGTTCGCCCTCAATCTCAAAACCATTCGTCAGAACGAATAGTTTTAATTACAATTGGCTATATAAAACTATTCGTTCTGGCGAAGGGTTTCGCGATGTTGACCACGAAGGAAGCTGCAGAGCTACTCGACATCACCCCACGCAGGGTACAGGAGCTCATTAAGAACGGCGCGCTGACCGCCCGCAAGGCTTCTGGTGTATGGCTCATCGACAAAGACAGCGTCGACACGCGACTCCGCTCTGTGACCAAAACGGGGGGACGTCCCCGCCGCGGCCACGGTAAGAGCGAGATCGCGTTCACCCTCATGAACCGCACGCACGAAGTAGCCCAACTGGTCTACAGCACATCGCGAAAAGACTTCACCCACATCGGCGCCGACGTCGATTACGCCCACGCCCCTATTGGAGTATTTGGCCCTAATAGCCCCATATCGCTCGACTCCTTCCGCATCTGGTGGCGCGGCCGCGGTATCCCGCTCGCACGCATTGGGCTAGCCTCCCTGCTTGCAGAAGCCGCAGTCGATGTTCCCGATGAACTCGTACAGCGAAATCTTGGTCTCTCCTTATCCGACCAGTATTGGATCAGGCCCCAAGACTCCGGTCTCGCGTGGGAAGATATCAATTTCTTCAATAATGCTTTTGACGACGTCTCTCTCAGCATCGCGCCCTTCGCCCCAGAGGGCAAGGCAGCTGCCGCAAAGCCCGATAACACCTCGGACGGCAATCTTCAAAAGTACTGGACATGCGAGGATGACCGTCGAATCCTCCACAAGGCAGGTGCACATCTAAACCAGGAACCTTATAACGAGCTGGTGGCGACTGCACTTCACCGTCGCATCCTAAACGCTTGCGATTATGTGCCTTACTCGCTCGAGGGCACGGGCACTTCCGCCCTGAGCATATGCGATGTCTTCTTAACTGATGAAGAAGAGTATGTCCCTGCGTTCTATGTAAACCAGTACGCGAACGCAGGTGAACGACTAACCGACTACGAGCGATACGTAGCAAACTGCGAGGAGCTCGGGGTGACAGGCGTCAAGGATGCCCTTGACCGCATGATCGTGTGCGACGACATCATCGCCAACTACGATCGTCATTGGCGTAACTTTGGCCTTGTGCGAAACGTCAACACGCTAACCTGCAGACCAGCCCCCATCTTCGATTCGGGCTCATCGCTCTGGTGCAACATTTCTCTTGAGGAGCTTCGGGCAGGAGAGCACAGTTTTACCAGCGCACAATTTCATTCAAGCCCCGCCAAACAAATGTTGCTCGTTGAGGATATGAGCTGGTTTGACGGGGACAAACTCGAAGGCTTCGTTGACGAGGCAATCGAGATTCTGTCCAGAAACGACGCGCTCACGGCAAGGCTGCCATATCTAAAAGAGGCGCTAACGTGGCGCCTCAAAAGAATGATCGACATCGCTGAATGGAGTTAGCGAGGCAGCATTGCCCCGCCAACTTCCCTACCTCCCGCGCAGGGCCTTGAGCTTGGCCAAGGCCTCGGGGCTCAAGCGGCTGCCCAGGGTCATCTTGATCTGCGGGGCCTCCTCGGCCTCGTGAACGTCGTTATCAATCTGTTTGATCTCGTCCACCAGCATACGGCTCGAGATGCGCGTGACGCCCTTCCCCATGACGACAGCCTGGATCGTGCCGTCACTCGATACCACGGAGCACGCGCGGCCTTCCTCGCGTGCCTCGATGCAGAGCTTCTGCACCACGGTATCGGCAGAGACGCCCGTCGGCGAAAACTCGATGCGCACACCGCGGGCCGGCAGGTTGGGGCGCTCGTAGGAGATATTGCCCGCGCCGTCGAACACGACCACGGCCTCATAGCGGCCCTGGGCAAAGGCGGCGACGTCGTTGATGAGGGCGGTGCGCGCCATATCGTGAACGTCGCTGGAATACGGATCGTCGGAATGGTCGTACACGAGCTTTTCGTAGCGCGGCGTGCAGTGGATCACGTTGTAGCCGTCGACCACCAGCAGCTCGGGCTTGTTGGAGTGCACCGTCGAGACCGGGTCGGCGATGGCCTGCGCAAACGCATTGCCGCCCACGCCATAGGTCGCGGCCGAAACAATCGGCTTGGCCGAACCCTCGCCAAAGCGCTTGGCCTTGGACTTGGCACGGTTCTTTTTGGACATGCGCTACTCCTCCCCCATGAGCTCGCCAGCGTTGCGGCGCAGCCACTCAAAGCACAGCGCCGTGGTCGCCTGGGCAACATTGAGGCTCTCGGTCATGCCGCGCTGGGGAAGCTCGGTCAAAAAGTCGCATTTCTCGAGCACCAGGCGCGAGATGCCGTCGCCCTCGGAGCCCATGACGAGCGCCACGCGGCCCTCGAAGGGAGCATCCCAGCAACTGCCTTCGGCGTGCTCGGAGGCACCGCCCACCCAAAAGCCAGCGGCCTTAAGGTCGTCGAGCGCACGGGCGATGTTGGGAACCTGCGCGATGGGCAGGTGCATGACGGCACCGGCGGAAGTCTTGTAGCTGCCCACGGTCACGCCGGCAGCGCGCTTGTTGGCGATGATGACGCCCGCTGCACCAACGACCTCGGCAGAGCGCACGATAGCGCCAAAGTTACCGTCGTCGGTCACGTGGTCGAGCACGACGACGAGTGCCGGGCCATCGCCCGCGCGGTCGAGAATGTCGGCGACGTCCGCGTAAGGGAAGTTGCCCACCTCGAGCGCAATACCCTGGTGAGCGCCATGGCTCGACAGCGCATCGAGCTGCGCGCGCGACACATACTTGATGCGCACGCCCGCAGCATTGAGGTCATCGACCAGGCGAGACAAAGCAGCATCGCGCTCCCCGCCCTCGGCAATGAGCGCGCACTTAACGGGAAAGCCGGTGCGCAGCGCCTCGGCGGCAGCACGGCGGCCTTCGATAAACTCGCCCTTGGGAACCTGGACGTTATCGCGGCTACGCTCGCGCTGCGGGCGAGCAGCCTGTGAGCGCTCGCGCTGGCCCTTGGGAGCGGCAGCGCGGTCGTTGCGGCGAATCGGACGCGAGCCAGAAGCAGCCTGCTTGCCTCCACGCGATGCACGCTTGCGATTGTCGGCCATAAAACGGCCTCCTTTAAATACTTTTCAAACAGGACAAAAGAAGCGACCGCTTAAGACGAATAGCTCAAGCGGTCGGTACGGGTTTTCCAAGTGCCCGAGATTGCCGTGAAAGAGGAGCGACGCGTACTTGAGTACGCGAGCGACGGTTTGAACGGCAAGGTCGGGTGCTTGGGAAACCCGCGGGGATTAGAGAGATTTGATACGGGTGCCGGCGGCGGTATCCTCAATGGTGAGGCCCAGGTCTTTGAGCTGGTCGCGGATGGCGTCGGCCA
>DAIMBN010000072.1:0-5011 GCA_036718335.1 Coriobacteriaceae bacterium | reverse complement strand
ACCCCGGCCCCGCCGGCAAATAGCAGACACTCCGCATGCAATCTATGCAAACAAGCAAGTACGCTTAGCTACATTCGGTAAGCTCGAGCACGCTGTCCTTAACGATAAGCGCCGGCTCCAGAACGACCTCTTCGGCACGTCTACCGCCCCTACCGGCAAGACGCTTGGACATGCAGCCAAAAGCATGCTCCGCAAGGACACCAGGATCCTGCTCAATCGCGGTCAGCGCCGGCTCAAAGAGAACGTCGGCCGCCGAGTTGTCATAGCTCACCACCGAGATATCGCCCGGGATGCTCTTCCCCATCTCGTGCAAGCGCTTGAGCAGACCGAGGGCGATGTTATCCGAACTTGCGAACACAGCGGTGGCATCAGTTGCGAGCACCGCCTCCGAGGCCTCGTAGGCACTCGGAATGTAGTACTCGCTCTCAAACTCCAAACGTGCGTCGATAGGCAGGCCAACCTCGCGCAGCGCGCGCTCATAGCCGGCAAGTCGCTTACGCCCCGTATTGGAACGGCGCGCGTTAACCAAGCAGGCAATGCGACGGTGACCCTGCTCGATCAGATAGCGAGTGGCCATGTAGCCACCCATCTCGTGGTCGAACATCACTTTGTCGCACTCGAGCCCCTCAATGGCACGGTCGACCATCACGGCAGGGATAGGCAGATGGCTGACTTCTTCGCGCAGGGCGCGGTCGTCGGAGAACTCGTCGCCCACAACCAGGAAGACACCATCAACGCCGCGCGTTACCAGCTGGCGCAGCAGCTCCAGATCGTCGTCGGCACTTCCACCCGAGCTGGTAATGAAGAGCGCATAGCCGTCCTCGCGGCAGCGCTTTTCCAGGCTACCGGCGAGCGAGGCAAAAAAGCGGCTCTCGATGTTAGGGACGATAAGGCCCAGCGTGCGCGACTCGCGCATGACCAGACTACGCGCAATCTGATTAGGAACATAGTGGTTGCGCGCCGCAACCTCCTTGATGAGCTTGCGGTTTTCTTCCGAGATGCGACAGGGCCGATTATTGAGAACAAGCGAGACCGACGAGGGGGAAAGCCCCACCTCCTGGGCAATCTGCTTGAGGGTGACTTTGTTGGCCATCTCGCTCCTTCCAGGTTTACGCGCAATCTCTTGAAAGTATAGCGACCGCCCCTCTACCTCGGTGATAAACACTTTACCAATCCGGTAGACGGCTGTTTTATCGCCGCCAGCGCACCAAATCCGTCCGGGTGGGGTATATTGCAATCGATTGATGACAACGACCACCAAAAGGCGGATATTCGTATGCACGAGAACGACTTTTTTAACGAGGACCTGCTGTGCGCGCTTGCTGGCGTTGCCGGCGAGGACAACGTGCTGATGAGCGAGCCCATGCGCGAGCACACCACGTTTAAGATCGGCGGCCCGGCCGACGTCTTTGTCACGCCCGATACCGAGCAGGGCCTCGTCGCCACGCTCGACACCTGTTATCGCTGCGACCTGCCGCTCACCATCGTGGGCAACGGCTCCGACCTGCTCGTCGGCGACAAGGGCATCCGCGGCGTTGTCGTGGCGCTGGGCAAGGGCCTCTCCGACATTACGGTCGACGGCACGCATGTCACGGCGGCAGCCGGCGCCTTGCTTTCCGATGTCGCAGCCGCGGCAGCCGAGGCCAGCCTTACCGGCATGGAACCCATCTCGGGCATTCCCGGATCGGTCGGCGGTGCCTGCTACATGAACGCCGGAGCATACGGAGCCTGCATGGCCGATGTGCTGGAGTCCGTGCGCGTCTACAAACCTGCTCGCCAGCTCGACGACGGCACCCGCGGCAGCGGCAATATCATCGAGTTCGATGTCGACGAGCTCAACCTGGGTTATCGAAAGAGCCGCATCGCCGATGACGGCTTTATCGTGCTTTCGGCCACCTTCAACCTCGCACCGGGCAACGCCGCGATGATCAAGGCCGACATGGACGACTACCGCCAGCGCCGCGAGGACAAGCAGCCGCTCGACATGCCGAGTGCCGGCTCCACCTTCAAGCGCCCCGAGGGTTACTTTGCCGGCAAGCTCATCATGGATGCCGGCCTGCGAGGACACGCCGTTGGCGGCGCGCAGGTGAGCGAGAAGCACTGCGGTTTTATCGTCAACGCCGACCACGCCACCGCCGCCGATGTCGACGAACTCATCCGCCACATCCAAACAACCGTCAAAGACCAATTCAACGTAGACCTAGAACCCGAAGTCCACCGAATCGGAGAATTCCTCTAAAAAGAAGGCCCCGAAAGGGGCCTTCACCATATTTATTCAGATAAACCAGTCCGGTGTGTCGCGCTCAGGACCCGAGAGGGCCGGGACAGTCCGAGAGGCATAAGGTTGATCGCGAGTTCCGCACGAGCCGGAGAGCACTTAATGTGCTCTCCGTGCGAGCAGGACTGCCCGAGCAGGCAACCTTATGCCTCTCGGACTGTCCCGGACCAAGCCGCAGCTACGACAGCGCAATACCGCCAAGCCAGCCCCAACGCACGCCAGAGCCAGTGCCATAGAAGCTAATAAACGAATCGAGCGACTTAGACGTAATGGCACCCTCGTTGCTCATAACGATGCCGCCGCCAACATAGATGCCCACGTGTCCGTACAGCAGACCCGGCGTACCGGTGCCGCTGTGCGACGAGTCGGCCACGATCATGCCCACCTGCAGCGCCGAACGATTGGAGCTGTAGCACCAGGCGTTAAACATGTCGCACGCATTGCCGCCAAAGTAGCCCACGCCGGCGTTACGGAACACGTTGGTAACCCACGCCGCGCACCAATTCTGACCCGGCGAAGGCGTGGAGTAGCACGCGTTGACGACGGCCTGTTGCTTGCCCGAGCCGGCATTCTGCTGCGGAGTTCCGGGCGCATACGATCCGCCACCCGAGCTTGAACCCCCCGAGTAGGAATTGTTCTTGTTTGCGGCAGCCGCGGCAGCGGCAGCCTTCTTGGCAGCCTCCTCGGCCTGAGCGGCAGCAAGAATCTCGGAATCGCGCTGGGCCATGAGCTCCTTGACATCGTCGGAGAGGCCGTTCAGAACCGTCTGGACCTCCTGCTGCTTGGCCTGCATGTCCTGCATCTGAGCAGTCTGCTGGTCCTTGAGCTTCTCCAAGTCGGCTTTTTGCGACTCGAGCTCGGACTTCTGTGTATCGAGCTCTTTCTGGATGGTCTGGATGTCCTCGATGGCGTCACGGTCGCTCTTGTTGATCTTCTCGACGTAATGCGCGTTGGCGACGAGCTCCTCAAACGAGCCAGAAGCGAGCAGCAACGACAGGATATTGGTGCCGCCCGACTTGTAGCTTGCCGCCACGCGATCGGAAAGGTCGTTACGCTTCTTCTTGAGCTCCGATTTCTTGGTGTCGATCTGCTCCTGAGTGTCGTCGATCTGACCCTGTACGCCTTCGATATCGTTGAGGGTCTGGGCATTCTTGTTGGCGAGCGCCGCGTACTCATTGGCAATGCTGTCGAGCTGAGCCTGGACCTCGTCGAGCTGGGCCTGGGCGGCATTCAGTTTGTCGGTGGTTTCTTGGCTGGCCTCAGCCGCATGGGCGCGGGCGGGCAGGCCAAAAAGAAAAGCCGCGGAAGCGGCGCCGAAAAGAGCCTTAAGGGCAGTGCGGCGCGAAAGCTCCTGCGTAAAGATGGAATCGTTGTTCGGTGACATATGTACTCCGTTACATGCTTATTTATATGTCGCTCAACTCAAACATATTAACGCACATCGCGCTTGTCCCAACTATTTCCACGAACGGCTGGAAAAGCATGGTCAGCGGCTCGCAAATACGTCCCACACTAAAGGTAAGAAATATGCAAATAACACCCTATGAGTACGTTAACATCATTCCTCTGGTTTTCCTGACCCGCGTGTTTTAGGCGCGCCCAGCTGCGCTATACTCCCCTCAAGAAGTGTTCCTGATTCGATAGGAGACTACATGTCCAAAGCACTCGACCCCAAAGACACCTGCGTCCTCGTTACCGGCGGCGCCGGCTTTATCGGCTCGCACACCGTCGTTCAGCTGCTCGAGGGTGGCTACCAGGTTGTCGTCGTCGATGACCTCTCCAACTCCAGCGCCGTTGCCATCGACCGCGTCAAGACCATCGTGGGCGACGAGGCCGCCAAGAACCTCACCTTCTACGAGGCCAACGTGCTCGACCGCGATGCGATGAACAAGATCTTCGATACCCACCAGATCGACCGCGTCATCCACTTCGCCGGCTTTAAGGCCGTTGGCGAGTCGGTGAGCAAGCCCGTCGAGTACTACCACAACAATATCGAGAACACCCTGGTGCTCATCGATGTCATGCGCAACCACGGTTGCAAGTCCATCATCTTCTCGAGTTCTTCGACCGTCTACGGCGATCCGGACAATCCGCCCGTCACCGAAGAGGACCCCAAGAAGCCCGCGACCAACCCCTATGGTTGGACCAAGTGGATGATTGAGCAGATCCTCATGGACGTCCACACCGCCGACCCCGAGTGGGACGTCGTGTTGCTCCGTTACTTCAATCCCATCGGCGCCCATCCGTCGGGCCTGATCGGCGAGGATCCCAAGGGTATCCCCAACAACCTGGTGCCTTATGTCGCCCAGGTCGCCGTCGGTAAGCTCGAGGCCGTTCAGGTCTTTGGCAACGACTACCCCACCCCCGACGGCACCGGTGTTCGCGACTACATCCACGTGTGCGACCTGGCATCTGGTCACGTTGCCGCCCTTAACTGGATGAACGGCAAGACCGGCGTCGAGATCTTTAACCTGGGCACCGGCACCGGCACCTCGGTACTCGAGGTCGTCGCTGCCTTCTCCAAGGCGTGCGGCAAGGAGCTGCCCTACGTGATTCGCGAGCGCCGTGCCGGCGATATCGCCGCCAACTGGTGCGATGCCTCCAAGGCCGAGCGCATGATGGGCTGGAAGGCCCAGTACGATATCGCGGACATGTGCCGCGACAGCTGGAACTGGCAGAGCCACAACCCCAACGGCTTCGCCGACGCCGAGTAGCCACTCCCCCGTGCTAGGT
>DAIMBN010000071.1:0-5330 GCA_036718335.1 Coriobacteriaceae bacterium | reverse complement strand
GTTCATCGCGAGTTCCGCACGCAAAGAAGGCCACTTAATGTGGCCTTCGTCTTGCGCAGGACTGTAGAGCAGGGAACTTCGTGCCCCGACGCCCGGGAGGACGTTTCATTTAGAAAGATGGACCGACCGCCGTCAGCGATGGGAGCTACTCCCCCAGCACGGCCTTTTTGGCGGCTGCAGCCATGTTGTCCAGATCTTCCTTGGTGGGATGGTCCTTTGCGGCAACCCAGTTGTCGAGCAGCATCTTATAGCGCGCGTTGTCGGGATCTTGCTCGAGCATGGCCTCGTAGCGCTGCTTGACCGCGGGGCCCATCTTGCCCTGACACATCGCCCAGCCCGCAAGCTCGGCATCGTTGGCCAAATTGGAGGTCACGCGGTCGATAATCTGCTGGTAATAGCTCTGGTCGGCGCCAAAACCGCAGGTGCCAAACAAGAAGACGCGCTTGCCGTGCAAGGCGGAGAGCAACGCCGCGACCGAAGGCGTGCACGCACCCTTGTCGCACCAAAAACCGACGAGCACCGTGTCGGCCGCGCAGGCGCCCTGCGCCTCGAGCGCAACCTGATCTGCGTCCGCATCGTCGCTCAACGCCGCAGCGTGGACAAACTCAACGCCCGCAGCCTGCAGAGCGCGCTTGATCGCACCCGAAACCATCCTGGTATTACCGCTCTTGCTGTTAACCACCAAAGAGCACGTCATAGTCACGTTGCCTCGTTTCCCCCGAAACTCGAGCCATTAATGCAGTTTATTAGATGAATATCTTAGTACTAACGACGCAGATGTAAACCATCAGCCGTCAATCGGTGGCCCCTACTGGGCAAACTGGCTGCGGTAAAGATCGGCATAGAAGCCGTCTGCCGCCAGCAGCTCGTCGTGCGTGCCGCGCTCGATAATCTGCCCGTCGCGCATCACCAGAATGCAGTCGGCGTTACGAATCGTGCTCAGGCGGTGCGCCACGACAAAGCTTGTGCGGCCAGCCATGAGCTCGTCGAATGCCGCCTGCACCTGCAGCTCGGTACGCGTATCGATGCTCGAGGTCGCCTCGTCCAGCAGCAAGATAGCCGGGTCGGTGAGCATGACGCGCGCGATGCACAGCAGCTGTTTTTGACCCTGGCTAAACGTGCCGCCGTCCTCGCCGATGACCGTATCGTAGCCGCCTGGCAGCTGCACGATAAACTTGTGCGCGTGCGCGCGCTTGGCCGCCTCGACAACCTGTTCGCGCGTGGCATCGGGACAGCCGTAAGCGATGTTTTCCGCCACCGTGCCCTCGAACAGCCATGTATCCTGCAGCACCATGCCAAAGGCGCGGCGCAGGCTTGCGCGCGTGTAGTCACGCGAAGACCGGCCATCGACCATGATGCGTCCGGCATCGATATCGTAAAAGCGCAGCAGCAGGTTGATGAGCGTCGTCTTGCCACAGCCCGTGGGGCCAACGAGGGCAAAGCGCATGCCGGGCTTGGCCTCAATGCAGATATCCTGCAGCAGCTTGCGGTCGGACACGTAGCTAAAGTCCACATGCTCAAACGAAACCTCGCCCTTCGGGGCGGCGAGCTCAATGGCATCCACAGCGTCGGGCTCCTGCTCGCGGGCGTCGAGCAGTGCAAACATGCGGCGCGCCGAGGCATACGCCGTCTGGATTTGCGTAATGACGTTGGTAACCTCGTTGAACGGCTTGGTGTACTGGTTAGCATAGGACAGGAAAATCTGCACGCCGCCCACCGTAAGCGCCGCGGGCACGCCCGTGATCACGCCCACGCAGCCGATCACAGCGACCACGGCATAGATGATGTTATTGATAAAGCGCGTACCGGGGTTGGAGAGCGAACCCATAAACTGCGCGCGCTCGCCTGCCGTATAGAGCTCGGCGTTAAGGGCATCAAAGCGCAGCTGCGCGCTGGAGCCATAGGCAAAAGCGTCGACAAGCTTCTGCTCGCCCACGTATTCCTCGATGTGGCCGCCAAGCTGACCCTGAATGCGTTGCTGCGCCGTAAAGCTCTTGTTGGAGAGTTTGGCAATAGCACCGGCCGCAAAAATGGAAAGCGGCGTGACGAGCACCACCACAAGCGTCATGGCCAGGTTGATGGAGAGCATAAACGCGAGCGTGCCCACGATGGTGATAACACCGGTAAAGAGCTGCGTAAAGCCCTGCAGCAGGCCGTCGCCCACCTGGTCGACGTCGTTGACCACGCGGCTCATGAGGTCGCCGTGGGCATGGCCGTCGATAAAGCTGAGCGGCATGCGGCTGAGCTTGTCGCTCGCCTCCACGCGCATGTCGCGCACCGTCTCGTAGGACAGACGGTTGACGCAGTAGCCCTGCAGCCACTGGAAGGCCGCCGCGCCCACTACGACAATCGCGAGCTTGGTAACGAGCGGCAACAGCTCGTCAAAGTCCACCTGCCCGGCGGCAACGATGAGGTCGATGCCCTCGCCGATGAGGATGGGCGTATAGAGCTGCAAGATCACCGAGATGGCGGCGCTCACAAACGACGCCGTAAACGAGACGCGGTGCGGGCGAACATAGTCCAGCAGGCGACGGGTCACCGCACCCACGGGATAGCGCTCAGGGTCGCCAGGCTGGCGTGGGCCGTCGCCCAGGTCGTTGAGCTTGTCGTTGCCGGACACGTTGGCCGTCATCGTGGCGACCGAACCGGAAGAAGTATACGGATTCATTTAGCAGCCCTCCTTTGCGCAGACAGATGCAGGGGCGGTCGGGGCGCCTAGGGCGGGCACGGAGCTTGGGGCGAGCGCGGGCACCGCACTCCCCTGCTGGCCCTCGAGCTCCTCGCGGCGCAGCTGCGACTGGCAAATCTCGCGATAGAGCTGGCAGCTTGCATACAGCTCATCGTGCGCGCCCAGGCCCGCAACCGAGCCGTGGTCGAGTACGCAGATCATGTCGGCATCGCGAACGGTCGAGACACGTTGGCTCACGATGACGGTCGTGAGCGGCAGCCCGCCCTCGGCGGCACCGCGCACACTGCGCTCGCGGATGGCATGGCGAAGCGCCGCGTCGGTCTTAAAGTCGAGCGCCGAGGCAGAATCGTCCATGATCAATATCTGAGGCGAGCCCACCAGGGCGCGCGCGATGGTCAGGCGCTGGCGTTGGCCACCGCTAAAGTTCTTACCGCCCGCCTCGACCGGGGTATCGAGCCCCTGCGGCTTGTTGCGCACGAACTCGCTCGCCTGCGCCATGTCGAGCGCCGCCCAGAGATCCTCGTCGGTCGCAGCCTCGTCGCGCCAGGTCAGGTTGCTGCGGATGGTGCCGCTCACCAGCGACGCACGCTGTGGAACGGTCGCGACCACACGGCGCAGCTGGTCGAGCGGCCAGGTGCGCACGTCGGCGCCCATCACACTCACGCTGCCGGTGCTCGCATCGTACAGGCGCGGGATAAGCGAGACGAGCGTGGACTTGCCGCTACCCGTACCGCCGATAATGCCAAGCGTCTTGCCCAGCGGGAGCTCCAGGGTCACATCGTTGACGGCATTTGCCGCGCCCGCGCCAAAGGAGAAGCTCGCATGGCTCAAGCCCAGCGCAGGAACGGGAGCGACATTGCCCGGCTTGGGCAGCGCGACCGGCTGGTTGCCCTCGTCGGTGATGCTCGGCACGCAATTGAGCACCTCGTTGATACGTGACGCACTGGCGCTCGCCTTGGTAAAGACCACGACCAGGTTGGCGACGTACACGATGGAGGTCAGGGTCTGCGTCATGTAGTTCACAAACGCCATGACCTGGCCCTGCGTGAGCTCGCCCACGTTGACCTGAATGCCGCCCACCCACAGGATGGCGCACACACCCAGGTTCATCACCAAAAACGTCACGGGGTTGAGAACCGACGAGAGCTTGCCCACCGCGATGGCGGTATTGGCCTGGTCATCGGCGGCTTGGGCAAAACGCTCACGCTCGTGGCCCTCGCGCACAAAGGCGCGAACCACGCGGGCGCCCGAAAGCCCCTCGCGGCAAATGAGCGCGATGCGGTCGAGCTTTGCCTGCAGCTGCCTGTAGTACGGAATGCAGCGCGCCATGACAAACCAAAACACCAGGCCGATGGCGGGCGTGCAAATCAAAAAGATGATGCCGAGCTTAAGGTCGATGGCAAGGGCCGCGACCATGGAGCCCACCGCTAGGAAGGGCCAGCGGATGAGCATGCGCACGCCCAGCGCCACAGCGAGCTGCACCTGGTTGACGTCGTTGGTGATACGCGTGATGAGCGACGGCGTGCCAAAACGGTCGAGTTCGGCATAGCTCAGCTTGTTGATATGCTGGTAGAGCGCGCCACGAATGTCGGTGCCCATGCCCTGCGAGGTGAGCGCCGCCATCTTTTGGCAGACGAGCGTAAACGAGATGCCGATCACAGCCATGGCGGCAAGCAGCATACCGTAGTGGATAACGGCGTTCACGTCGTGCGCCCCAATGCCCTTATCGATCATCTGGGCAATCACCAGCGGCGTCAGCAGGTCAAAGATTACTTCAATCAACTTGCACGCAGGACCAATCACCATATACCGGCGAAACTTACCACCAAAACGCCTGAGCAGCTCAATCATGTATAGGCGCTCCCTATCATCATTCACATTCAATTCGAACCATGATAGTACCGCCACCCCAAAAGAAGCGTAAACAACTCAACAGGGATTCGAATCCTTAGACAGGTAAGAACCAGTACCTCGGCACAGCCAACGACCGGTACTCCACACGAGATAAAATTCAGATAAATGCGCCTTTGCAGGAGCCTCTTGGACCATGTAGCAGCCGATGTTTTGGCAACGCCAGCGAGCGGCATAACGTCAGGAATTCAATTATCAGATAAATGTGACCCTTCAGGCGGTTTTGGTCGGCTACCCGCGAGTGCCGGCAGGGCGCTTGGTAGTCGAGCGATCCCGCAGGCAAAGCCGAGGACCAGCGAGACACCAAGCGCCCTGCCGGCACTCGCGGGTAGCCGCGGCACCAAAAAGCGCCTGCGCACTCGATGGATCCGGATGCCCGACAGAGGCTCCTTATGGCTGCTTCCTTCCGGACCTGACCAGATTCGGAACATGTCGTCATCCGAACCCATCGAACGCGCTAGGCGCTCGGTATATCTTACCCGCTCCAGCCCGATGGGGCAAGGTAGCTAATTTGGGACGGGGCTTTTGACTACTTGGGCAATCAGATCGACAGGTGGTCAAATAAGCCCCGTCCCAAAAAGACTGGTCTGCTGCCATGCCACAAAAGGGGCCTATCTACTACGTTTAGGCCGCAGGGGTCAACCATAGCCGGCTTTTTCGAAAATCGGCAAGCTTTCTACCTGCACTGATAATTGTTCTCGGGGGAAGCGGGCACTGCGGGGCGCGGCAA
>DAIMBN010000023.1:0-31682 GCA_036718335.1 Coriobacteriaceae bacterium | reverse complement strand
GAGCGCTACTACCAGGTTGCCAAGTGCTTCCGCGACGAGGACCTGCGTGCCGACCGTCAGCCCGAGTTCACCCAGGTCGATATCGAGATGTCCTTCGTGGACCAGAACGATGTCATGAGCGCGCTCGAAGACGTCCTGGCCGACGCCTTCGGCCGCATGGGTGTCGAGATGCCCACGCCGCTGCGTCGCATGGACTACTGGGAGGCCATGGACACCTATGGCTCCGACAAGCCCGATACCCGCTATGGCATGCACCTGGTCGACCTGACCGACATCTTTGCCAACTCCAAGTTCAAGGTCTTTGCGACTGCCGCAAACGAGGAGGGCTCTGTCGTCAAGGCCATCAACGCCAAGGGTGCCGGTGCCTGGGCACGTGCCAAGATCGATAAGCTTGCCGGCGTGGCCTCCACGTTTGGCGCCAAGGGTCTGGCTTGGATCGCCTTCCGCGAGGACGGCTCTATCAACAGCCCCATCGTCAAGTTCTTCTCGGACGAGGAGATGGCGGCTCTGCGCGAGCGCATGGACGTCGAGCCCGGCGACCTTGTGATGTTCGCCGCCGGCCCGCGCCTGCTCTCTGACGAGATCCTGGGCGGCATGCGTTCCCACATGGCCAACGCGCTCGAGATCAAGCGCGAGGGCCACGACTTCCTGTGGGTCGTCAACTTCCCGCTGTTCCACTGGGATGAGGACCGTAAGGCCTATGCCGCCGAGCACCAGCCCTTCACCCTGCCGACCGAGACCGACATCGCCAAGATCGAGGCCGACCCGTTGGCAGCCGGTTCTTGCACCTACGACTTTGTCATGGACGGCTTTGAGGCCGGCGGCGGCGGTATGCGTATCCACAACGCCGAGATGCAGATGTCCATGCTCAAGCTCCTGGGCTTTACCGAGGAGCGTGCCGAGTCTCAGTTCGGCTTCCTCATGGAGGCCCTCAAGTTTGGTGCGCCCCCGATGGGCGGTTTCGCTCTGGGCCTGGACCGCGTGTGCATGCTGCTCACCGGTTCCGACTCCATCCGCGACGTCATGGCGTTCCCCAAGACGGCCAGCGGCTCCGACCTTATGTCGGGCGCTCCGAGTGCCGTTAGCGGCGCCCAGCTCAAGGACGTCAGTCTGCGCCTGATGTAGGGAAGCGGCTACATAGTGCCCGTAACGAGGGAAGGACGCGCTCCTTCCCTCGTTTTTTATGCGCCGAGGTTGTGAGGGCATGGGGCGATCGGACGTCGCGGAAACTACGACCCGGAATTTGCGTCCAAAACAGGTCGCAGTTTCCCAAACAGAGTCCCTTTGGAAACTGCGACCCAGAATCCAGCCAAATAACGGGACGCGCTTTCCGATTGAGCCTTCTGGCGGAAACTGTGTCCCATCATTGACGCTCGAAGTGGGATGCGGTTTCCGTCCCACCCTCAACAAGCATCTAACGCTACAATAACTACCACGTGGCTGGGTTTGCCGGCCGAATGTGCGATGCCGCGGGAGGGGACATGGTCGAGTTTACAAAGACGATTAAAGATCCGTTGGGACTACATGCCCGCCCGGTTGCGCTGCTCTATGACATCATTGCCAAGCATCGTAGCGACGTGTCAGTCAGTATCGGCGACCGCCACACGGATGGCCGCGATGTCATGGGGCTCATGGCCCTCTATGGTGAGTGCGGAGAGAACGTCGTCTTTCGTGTTTCGGGCGTGGATGAGGCCTCTTGCGTCACATCGATCAGAAATCTCTCGCTCTAGGCATGATAGGGCGCGGTAAAGGATGGTCCTTTGCCGCGCCTTTTTGTTTTGTTTCGTATAGGAAACTTTTTCGAAAAACTGAACAGGACCCTTTCCAAAAAGTTAACCACGTGCTAGTTTACTAAAGCGAACATAGACGTGGTTAACTTTTATCGCGTCGATGTTGAGGACGAACTGACGTTAGGAGCCACTCATGTCTTGCGGACCGCAGATGCCGGCCATGCCGCTTTCGATGGTAAAAGCGGGCGAAACCGTGCGCGTGTCTCGTGTAAAGGGCAATGAGGACATGAAACACCACCTCAAGGACCTCGGCTTTGTCGAGGGCAACGAAATCCACGTGGTGAGCTCGAGTGGCGCCAATATCATCGTCACGGTGCTGGGCGCGCGCTTTGGCATCGATTCCAAGGTGGCCATGCACATCATGACCGTCGGTTAGTCTGCAGCATTTCATAAAAACCGAAAGGGGGACAAGAGGATGAAGACGTTGGGTGACGTTAAGGTGGGCGAGAGTTCCACCATCGTCAAGCTTCACGGTGAGGGTGCGCTTCGCCGCCACCTTATGGACCTGGGGCTCATCAAGGGCACTTCGTTCAAGGTCGTGAAGGTTGCACCGCTCGGTGATCCGGTCGAGATCAACGTGCGCGGCTACGAGCTTTCCATCCGCAAGGAGGAGGCGGCTGTCGTCGAGGTCCAGTAAGGGCTCGCGGCGTATATTTCTGCAGATAAAGTTAGGTTTTTCTAACTTAATGCAGCATCTTTGAAGCACATTATCCAGCCTGCGCGGAGAAAGCAGCGCAGGCACACAAGGAAGAAGGATTGAATGGCGGATTCTCAGATCCATGTCGCGCTGGCGGGTAACCCCAACTGCGGCAAGACCACGCTTTTCAACCTGATCACCGGCGCCAACGGCTACGTTGGCAACTGGCCCGGCGTCACGGTTGAGAAAAAGGAGGCCAAGCTCCTAAGCGACAAGAACGTTACCATCACGGACCTCCCCGGCATCTACTCGCTTTCCCCCTACAGCCCCGAGGAGCAGTGCTCGCGCGATTACCTCATGAGCGGCGAGCCCGATGTTGTCGTCCAGGTTGTCGACGCCACCAACCTCGAGCGCAACCTGTACCTGGCGCTTCAGGTTATCGAGACCGGCCTGCCCGTGGTCGTCGCCCTCAACATGGCCGACTTGGTCGAGAAGAACGGCGACAAGATCGACACGGACAAGCTCTCCAAGAAGCTCGGCTGCCCGGTCATGATGATCTCCGCTCTTAAGAACAAGGGCATCACGGAGCTGTTCGAGCAGGTTAAGAAGTCCGCTGCCTCCAAGGGCCAGGTGCCGGAGCACAAGTTCGACTCCTCCATCGAGGATGTCCTGACGCACATCGAGAACAACCTGCCGGCGAGCGTTCCCGCCAACAAGCGCCGCTATTACGCCGTCAAGCTGTTCGAGCGCGATGCGGACGCCTGCAAGCTCATCAACCTCACCAAGGAGAAGGCCGCTCGCGTGGAGGAGCTGGTCGCCCAGTGCGAGCAGGACTGCGACGACGATGCCGAGTCCATCATCACCGGCGAGCGCTACGGCGTGATTGCCCACATCATTGACGAGTGCCTCACCAAGGCTCCGGCAAAGATGAGCACCTCCGAGAAGATCGACCGCGTGGTTACCAACCGTATCCTGGGCCTGCCGATCTTTGTGGTCATCATGTTCTGCGTGTACTACATCGCCGTTTCCACCTTGGGTGGCACGGTGACCGACTTCACCAACGACCAGCTCTTTGGCACCGACGGTTGGTATGTGCTCGGTCAGGGCCGCGACGCCTACGATGCGGCCGTCGAGGCAGCGGGCGATGCTGCCGATTCGGTCGACCCGGCGCAGTACGGCCCCTATGTCCCGGGTATCACCACCGTGGTGCACGACGCCCTTGTGGCGGGCGGCACCGAGGACGGTGGCCTGGTCGATTCGCTGGTCTGCGACGGTATCGTCGGCGGCCTGGGCGCCATCTTCGGCTTCGTCCCGCAGATGTTCCTGCTGTTCGTGATGCTGTCTTTCCTGGAGGACTGCGGCTACATGGCCCGCGTTGCCTTCATCATGGACCGCGTGTTCCGCCGCTTTGGCCTGTCCGGTAAGTCCTTTATCCCCATGCTCGTGTCCTCGGGCTGCGGCGTCCCCGGCGTCATGGCCACCAAGACCATCGAGAACGAGAAGGACCGCCGCATGACGGTCATGACCACCACGTTTATTCCCTGTGGCGCCAAGCTGCCGATCATCGCCCTGCTCATGGGTTCCATCATCGGCGATTCTTCTACCACCGCCGCGTGGATCAGCCCGCTTTTCTACTTCCTGGGCGTCTTTGCCGTCATCGCCTCGGGCCTCATGCTCAAGAAGACCAAGCTCTTCGCCGGCCGCCCGACGCCGTTTGTTATGGAGCTTCCTGCCTACCACTTCCCGGCGATCCGCTCTTGGGCGCTGCACGTGTGGGAGCGCTGCTGGGCCTTTATCAAGAAGGCCGGCACGGTCATCTTTGCGTCCACTGTCGTGGTTTGGTTCCTGTCCAACTTTGGTAGCTATAACGGTTCCTTTGGCTTCCTGCCTGCGATGGACGGCATCCCCGAGGAGTTTATGGACTACTCCGTGCTTGCCATGCTGGGCAACCTGGTCGCTTGGATCTTCGCCCCGCTCGGCTTTAGCACCTGGCAGGCCACCGCGCTGACTGTCTCTGGCCTCGTCGCCAAGGAGAACGTCGTCGCCACCGCCGGCTCGCTGCTGTCCGTCGCCGACGCGGGCGAGACCGACCCGAGCCTGTGGACCGCGTTTGCCGGCATGTTCCCCACCATGGGCGCTTGCGTTGCCTTCGGCGCCTTCAACCTACTGTGCGCTCCGTGCTTTGCCGCCATTGGCACCATCCGCAACCAGATGGATTCCGGCAAGTGGACTGCGATCGCCATCGGTTACGAGTGCGCCTTTGCTTGGGTGATCGGCCTGTTCATCAACCAGTTCTACAACTTGCTTGTTCTTGGACAGTTTGGTATCTGGACGATTGTGGCCATCGTGCTGCTGGTTGCGATGCTCTTCCAGATCTTCCGTCCCATGCCCAAGCATGCATGGACCGACGAGGACGAGACCAACACTGCTTCCGCCGCAGTTTCCGCTTAAGTCCGAATAAGGATTAACCCCTTTTCACGAGCCCGGGTGTCCCAGCGACCCCGGGCTTTTTGTGCATGGGAGACAGATTACTTTGCCCCAGAAGTTAAGATGTGGCGTTTCCGCAGATAAAACCGACCAAAATAAACCTGTCCCTTTTTGGTAGGTGGAGAATGGGGTAAAGTAAGTGATGGTTAACTAGAGGAGGCTTGCTATGGCACCTATCGATATTGTTGTACTGGCTGTTATCGGCGTTGCGTTTGTCGCGGTATGCGTGCGCGTCTACCGCAAGGGCACCTGCGCCGACTGCGCTCAGGGTGGCGTTTGCACGGGGCATTGCTCCAACAAAAAGACGTGCGCCGCACTTAAGGGCGTAGACAAAATCGCCGAAGACTTGGGCCGCGGAATCAAGTAAGGTCTGGACATCCAAGCGCCCCGCGGGCATCCGTTCGCGGGGCGCTTTGCGCATTTGAGAGAGAGCACGGCGAGTCGAAGAGTATTTTTGGGGTATCGTTAACTGGACTATTAATTGGCAACTTATCTATAACGGAGTAATCCCATGAGCGCTCGCGTAACCATGAAGGACATAGCCGCCGAGCTTGGCGTTTCCATCAATACCGTGCACAAGGCCCTGACGGGAAAGGCCGGCGTGAGCGAATCCGTGCGCGCCAAGGTGAACACTAAGGCCGAGGCCATGGGCTATCACCGCAACACAAGTGCCTCAAGCCTGCGCCGTAAGGATATCAATCTGGTGTTTTGCCTGCCCCGCGCATCGCGCGAGGGAGCGTACTTTTTCCGTTACCTGTGGGAAGGCTGCAATCGCTTTGAACAGGAGGTCATCGACCGGGGCATTACGGTTGAACGCGTTGAATTTGGCGTGGGCGGCTACGCTGATGCACTCGAGCAAATCGACGAGCGTCTGCAGGTGGGCGAGAAGATCGATGGCTTGCTCGCCTATGCGCCGGGCGACGATCGTGCGACTGAGCTTTTGGGGCAGATCGCCGAGGCGGGCGTGACGATTGAGCTTGTCGACGGCGACCGTCCGCATTTGAATCGTTTGGGTGCGAGCTTGGCCGATTATTCGACGGCAGGCAGCCTTATGGCCGAGCAGGCGGCAAACCTGGTCCATGCTTCTGGGGCCGACGCTCGCGTGCTCCTTTTGACAGGCGACCCATATACCGATTCGCACTATCTAACCGCCCGCGCCTTCCACAATTACCTGCGCGAACGTGATATTCCATGGCAGGTTGAGGATCTTGCAGGTGCCCATGCGCAAGTCAAACAACTCGAGCATGAGCTCGAAAAGCGCTTGAGTGCGCCGGACGCCCCCGAACTTATCTGTAGCGTTTTTGCCGTTGGTTCCGACGTGGTTGCCGACGCGCTCGTCTCGACCGGCAAGGCCGGTCAGGTCATGGTGATCGGCAACGACCTGTTTCCCGAAAGTGCTCTGGCCTTGCGCCGCGGTATCTTTACCAATATTGTCTATAAGGACCCGACGAGCCTGGCGTATCGCGGCGCTAAGACGCTGGGCGATTATCTGCTGTGGGGAAGGACCCCGACGGTGCCCGTCCAGAAGGGCGCCGTCGAGATGGTATTTGCCAGCAATGTCGACCGCTACTGCGAACTTGCGGGTATTTAGCCGATTGAGCAGGTACCCCCTCTTGCGACGTGCATTTTTGGGAGTATTCAGCATTGGCATGCCCTGAATGAGGTGCAGAACGACTGTTTTAAGTGCCCCCGATGGCGTAATTTGCCATCGGGGGCACTTTTTATGCCGATCGGGCGCTATCTGCGTTCCAAATAGGACGCTGAGGATGGCGCACGGCGCGCTCCAATGCTGAATACTCCCAAAAATGTACGTCGGGACATGACCCACCTGAGCAAAAGCGCTCAAGTTCGGTGTTCGGGGACGCCAACCGGTCCGCAATGCATGCAAGTCACAGCTCCGGCAACCGTTGAACGGGCAAAACCTACCGTTCACCCCATGGTTGTTAGGTGAACGTTCACCTTTTGAGTCGTAATGGATTAGTATGGTGAACGTTCACCTAGAGGATGACGAGCGTATTGTGCGCCCGCTCCGCAAACAAAGGGGTTGTTTGATGAAAAACTTCATGGACGATCAGGATTTCCTGCTGAGCACCAAGACCGGCGAGGAGCTGTTCCACAACTTTGCCGAGGGCATGCCCATCGTCGACTACCACTGCCACATTTCTCCCAAGGAGATTTGGGAGGACAAGCGTTTCGAGAACATCACCGAGGTTTGGCTGGGCGGCGACCACTACAAGTGGCGCCTGATGCGTGCCAACGGCGTCGACGAGCGCTTTATCACTGGCGACGCCCCTGCTCGCGAGAAGTTCCAAAAGTGGGCCGAGACCCTGGGTCGCTGCGTCGGCAACCCCGTCTTTGAGTGGAGCCACCTGGAGCTTAAGCGCTACTTTGGCTACGAGGGCGTCCTCAACGGCAAGACTGCCCAGGAGGTTTGGGACCTTGCCAACGCCAAGCTCGCCGAGGCCAGTTTCACCTGCCGCAACCTGATCAAGCAGTCCAACGTCCGCATGATCTGCACTACTGACGACCCCGCCGACAGCTTTGAGTGGCACAAGAAGATTGCCGCCGACGACAGCTTTGACGTTCAGGTCGTTCCCGCCATGCGCCCCGATGCCGCTTTGCGCATCGAGCGCGGCCAGGAGTTTGCCGACTACTGCAAGCACCTCTCCGAGGCTGCCGGCGTTGAGGTCAGCGACTTCGAGGGCATGAAGTCCGCCATTTCCAAGCGCTACGACGTTGCTCACGAGCTGGGCTGCCGCGCCTCCGACCACGCACTCGACTACGTTATGTACGTCCCGGCTACCGCCGACGAGATCGAGGCTATCTTTGCCAAGGGTCTGGCTGCCGAGCCGCTTACCGAGGAAGAGGTCCTCAAGTACAAGACTGCCTTTATGCAGTTCGTTGCCGGCGAGTATGTCCGTCTGGGCTGGGCCATGCAGCTACACTTTGGCTGCAAGCGCGACAACAACCGCGCCATGTTTGCCAAGCTCGGCCCCGATACCGGTTATGACTGCATCTCCAACTACACGCCGTCCGACCAGCTCGCCGATTTCCTCAACTCCATCCAGGAGACCTGCGGCTTGCCCAAGACCATCCTGTACAGCTTGAATCCCATCGACAACACCATGATCGATACCGTCATGGGCTGTTTCCAGGAGGCTCCGACTGCCGGTAAGATCCAGAACGGTTCCGCCTGGTGGTTCAACGACAACGAGGTCGGTATGCGCGAGCAGCTCACGGCTCTGGCCAACGAGGGCGTCCTGGGCAACTTTGTCGGCATGCTCACCGACTCCCGCTCCTTCCTGTCCTATCCGCGCCACGAGTATTTCCGTCGCGTGCTGTGCAGCGTGATCGGCGAGTGGGTCGAGCAGGGCAAGTACCCGGCCGACATGGAGCTGCTGGGCGAGGTTGTGCGTGACATCAGCTACAACAATGCGGTCCGCTACTTTGGCTTTGACCTGGACACCGACGAGGCCTAAGCCCGCATCGAATCACATCGAACCCTGGGCGCCGTTGCCACACGCGGAGCCCCGTTTTGCTTGCACGCTAACAAACATCTAAGGAGACACATAGATGGAGAACATCAGCTACGATGCGCTCGAGAAGATCGGCTACAAGGGCTATTTGCTGCCCAAGGATGCTCCCGAGAAGGTTCTGCAGTTTGGCGAGGGCAATTTCCTGCGCGCCTTCGTCGACCGCTTCTTTGACATGGGCAACGAGGCCACCGGCTGGAACGGCAAGGTCGTCATGGTACAGCCCATCAGCGGTGCCTTTGGCTTTGCCGACGGTATCAATGCTCAGGACGATCTGTACACCGTGCTGGTGCGCGGCAAGGAGAACGGCAACACGGTTGACGAGTCCCGCGTGATCAGCGCCTGCAGCCGCTGCCTTAACCCGTATCGTGAGGACGACTACCGTGCCATGATGGAGGTCGCTGTCTCCGACGACCTAGAGATCATCGTCTCCAACACCACCGAAGCCGGTATCGCCTATGACCCGTCCTGCAAGGCCGACGACATGCCACCCGCGAGCTTCCCCGCCAAGCTTGCCCAGGTGCTCCACACCCGCTGGGCTGCCGGTAAGCCGGGCGTCATCGTCCTCGCCTGCGAGCTCATCGATCACAACGGCGAGGAGTTGCTGCGCATCATGAACCAGTATGTGAGCGACTGGGGCTGGGAGGACGAGTTTGCGCAGTGGATGGCCAACGACTGCACCGTCTGCACCACGCTCGTCGACACCATCGTACCGGGCCGTATCCGCGACGCATCCGAGGCCGCCGCGGTGGCTGAGCGTCTGGGCTACGAGGATCCCTTCCTGGCCGTGCGCGAGCCCTTCCAGATGTGGGGCATCCAGGGCGACGAGTCGCTTGCCGAGAAGCTTCCCTTTGTGAAGGCTGGTCTTCCGGGTGTCTTTGTGACTCCCGACGTCACCCCGTACAAAAAGCGCAAGGTCCGCATCCTCAACGGTGCCCATACCGCCTTCGTTCCGGGTTCCTGGGTTGCCGGCTTTGATATCGTGCGCGACTGCATGCATGACGAGACCATTCGCGGCTTCATGAACACCATGCTCTACGACGAGGTCATTCCGACGCTTGCCGCCGACTTGGATGTCGAGGACTGCAAGGCCTTTGCCGCCGCCGTCGAAAACCGCTTCGACAACCCGTTTATTGATCATGCGCTGCTCTCCATCTGCCTCAACTCCACGGCTAAGTGGCGCGCTCGCGACCTGCCCACGCTCAAGGACTACGTTGCCGAGACCGGCAACCTGCCCAAGTGCCTGGCGACGAGCCTCGCTACGCTCATCTCCTTCTACACGCAGGAGCTCGTGTCCCGCGAGGGCGACGGCCTGCACCTGCGTCGCTCCGACGGCACCGAGTACACCGCTCAGGACGACGCCTTCGTGCTCGACTTCTACGCCGCCCACGCCGGTGCCGACGATGCCCAGCTGGTGCACGACGTGCTCACCAACGAGCAGATGTGGGGCGAGGACCTTACGCAGATCGCCGGTCTTGAGGAGTTTGTCGTCAGTGCGCTCGCCGTCGTGCGCACCGAGGGTGCCAAGCAGGCCTTCGCCAACGCTCAGGCGTAAATTTCCGGCGCAGACGCGGGCGCGGGACGGCGTGCCCGCGTCTCGACTTCTGCTCAACCTGTAGGGTTAGGACCATTTGCAATGAACACTATCCAGATCAATCCGGCCGACAACGTGATCGTCGCGCTGTCGCCGCTTGCCAAGGGCACCGCCGTCGCGGTTCCCGGGGTGGGCGAGGTCGTGGCCGCGGAGGATATTCCGCAAGGCCACAAGATGGCTGTGCGCTCGATTGCCGCCGGCGAGGACGTCATTAAGTACGGCCTTCCTATCGGACACGTGACGGGCGATGTCCAGCCCGGTCAGTGGCTCCACACGCACAATGTGAAGACCAACCTTTCGGGCGAGGTCGAGTACACCTACAACCCCACGCATCCGGTCGTTGAGTCGGTTGAGCCCGAGACCTTTATGGGGTTCCGCCGCGCCGACGGTCGTGCCGCGACGCGCAACGAGCTGTGGATCATCCCCACGGTCGGCTGTGTCAACGAAGTCGCCCGTGCCATGTGCGAGCAGGCCCAGGATCTGGTCGATGGCTCGCTGGAGGGCGTCTACTACTTCCCGCATCCGTTCGGTTGCTCGCAGACCGGCGCCGACCATGTCCAGACGCGTCGTCTGCTGGTGGCGCTCTCGCGTCACCCTAATGCGGCCGGCGTGCTGTTCCTGTCGCTCGGTTGCGAGAACTGCACACACCAGCAGGTGCTCGACGAGCTCGGTGACTTCGATCACGAGCGCGTTCGTTTTCTCACCTGCCAGGATGTAGCCGACGAGCAGATCGAGGGCCACAAGATTCTGGCCGAGCTGGCAGACCTGGCAAAGCAGTCCAAGCGCGAGCCCATTTTGGCCTCCGAGCTGGTTATTGGTCTTAAGTGCGGCGGCTCCGACGGTCTTTCGGGCATTACCGCCAACCCCACGATCGGTCGCGTGAGCGATATGGTCGTCGCCCGCGGCGGCACGTCGGTGCTTACCGAGGTGCCCGAGATGTTTGGTGCCGAGAGTATCCTGCTCGACCGTTGCGAGAACGAGCAGGTCTTTAACGTCGCCTCCGACATGCTCAATGGCTTTAAGGACTACTTTATTAGCCACGGCGAGGTCGTCGACGAGAACCCGAGCCCCGGCAACAAGGACGGCGGTATTACCACGCTCGAGGACAAGAGCTGCGGCTGCGTGCAAAAAGGCGGGTCTGCCCCCATCGTCGACGTGCTGCCGTATGCCGGCCGGGCAACTAAACACGGCCTGAACATGCTGTGCGGTCCGGGCAACGACATGGTATCCACCACGGCGTTGACGGCTGCCGGCTGCCACGTGATTCTGTTCTCGACCGGCCGCGGCACACCGTTTGGCGCGCCGGCGCCTACCCTCAAGGTGTTCACCAATCAGCGTCTGTGCGACCACAAGGCCAACTGGATGGACTTTAACGCCGGCGTGATTGCCACGGGTGAGCGCACGCTCGACGAGGCTGCTCACGATCTATACCAGCTGGTGCTGGAGACGGCGAGCGGCAAACTCACGAGTGCCGAGCGCCGTGGCTGTCACGAGATCAGTATCTGGAAGGACGGCGTCTGCCTGTAGCGGCAAGTGCGCCCAAGCATAGCGCGATGTCATCGGCCCCGTCGGGAGTGTTCCCGGCGGGGCTTTTTCGTTTCGTGGTTAAGTGAATATGTTGGAAAATCTGATAAACGTTCACCTATCTCATGGCTGTCCAGCATGGCACCCTTACCAGCAGAAAATAGGTGTGAGGATCTCAATTGTGTCCGTTCAGCGGTAAAAATCGACCGTTCAAGGATATTATTCAAGTGAACGTTCACCTATCATAAGCAATCGTGCATAATCTAACTAAACGTTCACCCTGAATGCTGGGCAGGCAGATGTCAGTGTGGACTCAAATGTCTTGTTACAAGACAATCGAGAAAAGAGAGGGAGCTCGATGACTAATAAGATTGGAAAAAAGCGTAAGATCACATTCTGGACGCGCTTGGGCTTTGGTATGGGCGGTATGCTCAATTCCGGTGCCCTGACCTTTACGCACAGCTACATGGTGCTGTTCCTGTCCACGGAGTGTGGCCTGTCCGCAGGCGAGGCTGCACTGATCAGCTCGTTTGCCATCTATGTCAACGCTATTCTTTGCCCGCTGATGGGCTTTGTGGCCGATAACTTCTATGCCACCAAGATTGGCCGCATCTTTGGTCGTCGTCGTTTCTGGATCTTGCTGGCCATCCCGATGATGATCGCCGAGCCGCTCATCTTCGTGGCTACGCCGTTTGGCTTCCCGTACTACTTTGTGCTGTACCTGATCTACAACGTCGCGTATACGTTCTGCACCGCCAACCTGTCGCCGCTTACCATCGAGATGACCGACGACTTCAAGGAGCGTACGTACCTTACCGGCTACAAGCATCTCTTTGGTAACGCCGCCGGCTTCCTGATGGCAGCACTCGTCGGCTTTGGCTTTGGCACCTTCGGCGAGACCAACCCGTTTAGCTACTTCATCATCGCTACGATCAACGCTTCGGTCATGGCAATCTCGCTGCTCTGCGTGTACCTGTCCACGTGGGAGCACACCCCCGAGGAGGTCGCTCAGGAGAAGATCGAGAGCGTCGGCGAGGGCATCAAGAAGTTCTTCATCGACGTTATCTCCACCTTCCGCAACAAGTCCTTCCGCAAGGTCCTGTATGCACAGGTCTCCACGAAGCTCGCTGCTGCCTGCTGGTCTGCCTGCCTGTCCTTCTTCATCGTCTACTGCCTGCAGATTCCTAAGTCCTACGAGTCCGTGATGGAGATGCCTGGCAAGGTCGTCGCTATCGTCTGCACCGCCATCTGGGTCGCCCTCATGGCCAAGAAGGGCTTCCACAAGTCTTGGTACCTCGCAAATGTCGGTTGCGCTGCGTGCATCATTGCCTACAACTACTTCGCCTTTGGTCAGATCAACGGCACCTCCACGGTCGCCATCGCCATGATCGCCTACCCCATCATCTTCGCCATCTGGAAGTTCTTCTACGTCGGCTTCCAGTACCTGCCCGATGTTCTGCTCAACTACATCCCCGATGTCGATGAGCTCATCACCCTGCGTCGTCGCGAGGGCATCTACAGCTCCGCTCAGCAGCTCTGTCAGCAGATCGCCCAGGCTATCGCCGTTAACGCATGGGCCATCGTCCTTGCTGCCTCCGGCTTCATTCAGACCGCCGGCAACAGCGACGCCGTGACCCAGCCCGCCACCGTGCCTCTGTACATCTGCGGCTACATGCTCATCGGCTGCGCCGGCTTCTTCCTGCTCGCGGCTGTCCTTGCCCGCGGCATCAAGATCGACAAGGAGCAGTGCGACGTCCTTTGCGACGAGATCCGCCGCGTCAAGGAGGGCGGCAAGATGGCCGACGTCAAGCCCGAGGTCAAGGCGCTTTGCGAGGAGCTCTCCGGCTTTAAGTACGAGGACTGCTTTGCCCACAACAACGTTGGCTTCCAGGACGGTAGCGTAACCCCCGCCGAGTAAGGCCGACATATCGTCCAAATCACAGGGCCGTGCCACCGGAATTCCGCCGGCAGGCACGGCCCTTTTTCAACAGCGTACAATTTGCCTTTAGAGCATCTTTTTGAGGGAGAAACCCATGGAGACGAACGTTATCTGGCGCAACGCCCGCGCGGCCGTGATCGAGCTTGACGACGGCGGTTACTTTACCTGCGCCGATACGTGGGAGATCTTTGTCAACGACGAGCCCGCCGGTACCACGAATACGGTCGAGACCTATGTCGACGGCCTGACCCCCGGCAAGCGCAACCTGGTTCGTTTTGTTTGTGGCGAGCGTGAGCTGAGCGTAGGTGTCACCACGCCGGCTGAGCCCTTTACCATCAACGTTCGCGACTGTGGCGCCAAGGGCGATGCCGAGCATGATGACACCACCAACATCCAGGCTGCCATCATGGCCTGTCCCAAGGACGGGCGCGTGCTGATTCCCGCCGGTAGCTATCGTATCAAGTCCCTCTTCCTTAAGAGCAATATCAACATCGAGCTCGTCGACGGGGCAGTGCTGCTGGCCCGCCACGATCGTGCCGCGCTTGCCTACATTCCGGGCACGGTCACGGGCAACGAGGGCGCCGGTTATGCCGGTACCGATATGCTGCCCCTGGGCCGCTGGGAGGGGGAGAGCTTCTCGACCTACTGTTCTACCTTTACGGGTCTGGGCGTGCACGACGTGTGCATCTATGGTCGTGGCGCGATTGACGGTCAGACCGATTTTGCCGAGGACAACTGGTGGAACAAGGACTTTAAGAACATCTTCCGTCCCGAGGAGGGCCGCGAGGTCGCCCGTCCGCGCATGATCTTCCTGTCCGAGTGCCAAAACGTGAGCCTTGCCGGCTTTACCGTGCGCAACAGCCCGGCGTGGAATATCCATCCCGTCCTGTGCGAGCATGTCGACGCGCTTTGCCTGTCGATCGAGGGTCCCAAGAACTCCCACAACACCGACGGTTTCGATCCCGAGAGCTGCGGCTTTGTCCGCATCCTTGGCTGTCAGTTCTCGGTGGGCGATGACTGCATCGCCATCAAGAGCGGCAAGCTGGGCATTGAGCCCGAGCTTCGTCCCGCTACGCACGACGTGCTGATCTCTCACTGCTACATGCACGATGGTCACGGCGCCGTGGTCCTGGGTTCAGAGGCCGCCGGCGGCATCAAGGACCTTACCGTGAGCAAGTGCCTCTTTGAGCGCACCGACCGCGGCCTGCGCGTCAAGACCCGCCGCGGGCGCGGCAAGGATGCCGTCAACGAGGGCATTATCTTTGAGCACATTCGCATGGACGAGGTGCTCACGCCCTTCGTGGTCAACTCCTTCTACTTCTGTGACAAGGATGGCAAGACCGATTACGTGCAGTCTCGCGAGGCGCTGCCTGTCGACGACCGCACGCCCGGCTTTGGTGCCACGACGTTTTGCGATATCGAGGCCACCAACTGCCATGCTGCCGCGGCCTATATCACGGGTCTGCCCGAGAGCAAAGTAACGCGTCTGACGTTCCAGGATGTCCACGTGACCTTCGCGCCGGATGCCGAGCCCTTTGTTCCGGCCATGGCCTGTGGCGTTGAGCCCATGGTGCGTCAGGGCATCATCGCGCAAAACGTCAAGGTACTCGACCTGCAAAATGTGGTGATCGAGGGCCAGGACGGCGAGGAACTGCAGCTCCAGAACGTCGACAAGGTTATCCGTGCGTAGGCGTTTGCTCCTAAACAATTACATTCGGTATGTCGCGGCGCGCGATGGGCAGGGCCTTCCCGACCCATTGCGCGAACTTTTTATATGCCGAAACTGCAACGTAGACGGTCTACGACGAAAGGACGCGGTGACTGATGATGAGTGAGAGACGATTTTTTGAGGTTTCGCTCGAGCGTGCGGGGACATATCACAGTATCTCTAAGGCCTTGGAGGCAATTGACGAATCCTGTCCGAATGACGGACGGCCGGTGACAATCCATATCGAGCCGGGTGAGTACCGCGAGCGGGTCGAGATTCGTCGCCCGCATGTGACGATTGAGGGAGAGACGGCCGATAGCGTGCGTATCATGGGCGGCCTGGGTGCCAAGATGCCTTCGGAGGACGACTCGGGCGTCGACGGCACGCTCGGCACGTTTAGGACCTATACCGTTTTGGTCGATGCCGACGACGTACGGCTCGAGAACCTCACGATCGAAAACGATGCGGGCGATGGGCGCGAGGTCGGTCAGGCGATTGCCCTGTATGCCGATGGCGACCGTCTGGTTGTCGATGCCTGCTGCATTAAGGGGCACCAGGACACACTGTTTTTGGGTCCGCTGCCGCCGCATGAGGCCAAACCGGGCGGGTTCATAGGACCCAAACAGTATGCGCCGCGCCGGGTGGGGCGCCAGTATTTTCGACGTTGCCGGATCGAGGGCGATGTCGACTTTATCTTTGGCGGCGCGCGTGCCTACTTTGAGGGGTGCGAGATTCGCTCGCTCAATCGCGATATGGATGTCAACGGGTATGTAACGGCAGCCTCCACGCCTAAAGGCGAGCCGTACGGATTTGTGTTCCACGGCTGTTCGTTTACAGCTCCGGATGGCGTGGCGCCGGATTCGGTCTTCCTGGGCCGTCCTTGGCGCGAATGGGCGCAAACTGCGCTGATCGATTGCTGGCTGGGGCGACATATCAAGCGCGAAGGCTGGTGGGATTGGAATAAGCCGGCGGCGCACAGCTGCGCGCAGTATGCTGGCGCAATCCTGCATGGGCCGGCGGGTGATACTACCGACTGGGTGCCGTGGGCAAATAAACTCGATGTGATGGCTGCCGCCGGGTACGCCCGCGAACAGGTGCTTGCCGGTGCGGACGGCTGGGATCCCGAGGGCGGCGACGGTAATGCGGTGGAGACGGCTGGGCTATCTGCCAATGGCCGCACCGTGCACATCGAGACGTACTGCGAAGACGAGCCTGCGCTGCGTGCCCGGCTGAAGCGCGAGGGACGTTCGGCTGCTTTTACGGGCAAGACTCCTGCAGATTTTGAGGCATGGAAGATTGCGACCAGGACTCGCCTGTGTGATGTTTTGGACCTTTCGCTTATGGACCGCGCCCCGATTGAGATTCGTGAACTCAGCCGTGTGCGGGTTGCCGGCGGCATCGTGCGCACCCATGCGATGCTGCAGGTGGAGCGCGACGTTTGGATGCCGTTCTACCTTCTCGAGCCGCAGTCGCCTAAGCTCGATGCGCGCGGCCGCAAGTGCTGCTATATCTGCCCGCATGGCCATCAGGGAGCGGGTGCAGCAAGCGTAGCCGGTGTTGCGGGCGTGCCGGCTGTCGATGATGCCGTGCGTAAGTTCAATTACGACTACGGTCTGCGTTTGGCACGCATGAGTTACGTAACCGTCTGTCCTGATGCGCGCGGTTGGGGATACCGTCGTGACTGGAAGGGCCAAGGCGATGACGAGAACAGCTACCTGCGCGGTACGTGTCTGAATCAAGCACGTATGGCCGAGCCGCTGGGTCTTACGGTTGCGGGCCTCAACGTTTGGGACAACATGCGCTTGATCGATTACTTGGAGGCGCGCGGCGACATTGCCATGGATGACCTGGGTTGCTTTGGTTTTTCGGGTGGCGGCTACATGACGTTGTACCTGGCCGCACTCGACCCGCGTGTGCGCAAGGCGTTTGTCTCGGGCTATCTGTACGGTGTCGATGATTCGCTGCTGCATCTCAATGGCAATTGCAGCTGCAACTACACGCCCGGACTTTGGCGCTTACTCGACATGGGCGATATTGCCTCGCTCATCGCGCCGCATCCGCTGCTGGTGCAAAGCTGCGAAGAGGATCATCTGAACGGTTCGCGCGGGCTGAAAAATGTTGACGAGCAGCTCGAGATCGTGCGCGATGCCTACAAGTTGCTGGGTCGCAGAGATGGCCTGCGGCACGAGGTGTGTCCGGGTGAACACCATCTGGGCGTGGCACATCTTGTCGAGGATATCGAATGGCTCGATTCGCACGTTGCGGAATGCGCCCGTTCATAGCCCCTCGGCATGCTGCGAATAAACGGTACGTTCCTGTATGACCGCCGATGGGCGGATGAGGAGAAGATTATGGAAACGAAGAGCTTGAGTGAATCGACCATTTGCTGCTTTGGCGATTCGACTACATGGGGCGATAACGGATGCGGCGCAGGCGGTAACGACATCTCCTGGACTTCGCATCTGGGCGCGTTGCTGGGAGGCGCGGTCGTCGAGAACTTTGGCATCAAGGGTTCGCGCATCGCCATCAAGGCCGACCGTACCGATTCGTTTGTCGAGCGCCTGGACGGTATCGACGATGCGGCCGATATCTACATCGTCTTTGGCGGCGTCAACGACTTTAGCCGCAACGTGCCGCTTGGAGAGCTGGGCAGCACGGACGTGCATGAGTTCTACGGTGCACTCGACTACCTGATTCGCACCATAACGGCGCGCTCGCCTCGGGCAAAGCTCGTGTTTATGACGCCGTGCAAGACGAGCGGCAAGCACGAGAAGGATATCCCGGCAAGCGACGAGGCGAACCATTTGGGGTTGACGCAGGTCGCCTACGTGCGAGCGATGCTCGAGGTCTGTGACCGCTACTCCGTGCCGGTGATTGACCTGTATGCGCAAAGCGGTATCAGCCCGTTTTTGCCGGAGCACCGCGAGCTCTATATGCCGGACGGTCTGCACTACAGCCCTGCCGGCTATGAGCGCCTGGCGCATCGCATCGCCGCGGGCCTCACCGCCGTTTGCCGCTAAAAGTCTGCCGTTCGCGAGGAATATAGGGTTAACGTTCACCCTATATTCCCCGTTCGCGTTACACTAGGGGTAACGTTCACCTATCGTTTATGTCAGAGGGGGCAGCAATGGGTTGCAATCAAATCCTGGACCGTTATATCGAGCAGTTGATCGAAACCTCTACGCCGCAGGCGCCGGCTTGGAATATCGAAAAGATTCGCGCCGGCAAGGAGAACACCTGGAACTATATTGACGGCTGCATGATCAAGGCGCTCATCGAGCTGTATGAGATCACGGGTGAGCAGCGCTACCTGACTTTCGCCGACGACTACATCGATTTTTTTGTCCAGGACGACGGTACCATCAAGCATTACAACCCGCAGGAGTACAACCTCGATAACGTCAATGCGGGCAAGACCCTCTACAAGCTCTATGACCTGGTGGGCAAGCCCAAGTACCGTGCCGCCATGGACACCATCTACCGCCAGCTCGAGACCCAGCCGCGCACCAAAGAAGGCGTGTTTTGGCACAAGGCCGTCTATCCCAACCAGATCTGGCTCGATGGCATGTACATGGCCCAGCCGTTCTACATGCAGTACGAGCTGAGTTTCCACAACCGTCGTGCCTGCTCGGACAGCTTCCATATGTTCCAGGTCGTGCATGACCTGATGCGCAACCCCCTCAACGGTCTGTACTATCACGCTTACGACGCGAGCCGCAAACAGTTCTGGTGCGACCCGGTCACCGGCCTTTCGGCTAACTTCTGGCTGCGCGCCGAGGGCTGGTTTGCCATGGCGCTCATCGACACCTGGGAGCTTATGCCGCCTTCGATGTCAGCCGAGAAGGACGAGATTCGCAAGATGTTCCACGACCTGATCGACGCCATGCTGCCGTATCAGGACGAGAAGACCGGCATGTGGCATCAGGTCATCAACCTGCCCAATATCGCCCCCAACTACCTGGAGGAGTCTGGTAGCGCGATTTTTGCCAATGCCATCATGAAGGGCGTGCGTCTGGGCGTGCTGGGCGAGCGTTACTACCAGTACGGCCGTCGCGCCTTCGACGGCATCTGCGAGACCTGCCTGTCCGAGCATGATGGCCAGCTGGCGCTCGACAACATCTGCCTGGTCGCGGGCCTGGGCGACGCCGCGCACCGCGAGGGCACGTTTGATTACTACATGAGCGAGCCCGTGGTCAAAAATGATGCAAAGGGTGTGGCGCCGCTGGTGCTTGCCTATATCGAGACCATGCATCACGACAAGCTGGCCGGTAAACGCGATCCGCTCGCCCCCTCGGGCGTGTGCTCCATCGAGGACCCGTTTGGCGGATACACCCCGGGCATCAACGCTCGTAAGGGATGTGAATAACGTGGGGGCTATTACTCCGGGTGTACGTTTGCACGACCTTCCGCAGGGGACTGTCGAGGAACGCATTCGCATGGCGGGAGAGCTGGGCTTTTCGTGCATTCAGCTGCCGAGCAAGGTGCTCTACGCATCGATGGGGATCGATCGAGGCGGCCTGACCCGCGAGCTTGCCGACCATTTGCGTGCGGTGCTCGACGAGGCAGGCGTTTCGGTCGCCGTGCTCGGCTGCTACAAGAATCTGGCGACGCCCGATCGACAACAGCTCATGGATAACTATGCCGAGTATGAGGCATGCCTGAACTTTGCCCAGATGCTCGGCGGCTGCCCGGTGGGTACCGAGACCGGTCGCCCCAATGCGCAGAACCGCGTTGCTGACGACCGCATGACCGATGAGGCACTCGATGCGTTTGCAGACGGGCTTGCACACGTCTGCGATCGGGCCGAGGCCGTGGGCGGGCAAATACTGATCGAGCCCGGTTGGAACGAGACGGTCAACACGCCGGATCGCTGCCGCGAGGTGCTGGAGCGCGTCTCGAGCCCGTCGCTCGGCGTGATCTATGACTCAGTGTCGCTGCTGCACCCCAGCGTCGTTGACGAAGCGCAGGAAATCACAGCGCGCATGCTCTACTTATGCGGCAGTAAGATCCGCGTGCTGCACGCCAAGGATTTTGAGGTCGTTGATAACGAGGACGAAGCCGGTTGGTGCGACGGTACGGGTTCACGCCTGGTGTGCCACGGCGTGGGCGAGACGGGTCGCTATGACTTTGAGCCCGTGGTGGCCTGGGCTGCCGCCGCCTGCCCTGGGATTCCCTGCGTGGTCGAGAACAGCGTGCCGGCGACGGCGGCTGACTGCCTGGCGACACTCGAGCACATGTCCGCTCGCTGCGGGGCTTCGCATCGCGAGTTATAGCATTGGCTTTTGCCGTGTCGGCAGATTGAGATTACCTGTATGGGGGCGGCGGTGAAGGGTCTTTATCGTCGCCCCATTGGATTGCATTAAAAAGGGGAGTTGCGTGGCTATCCACATTGTCGAAGAGGCGAATCGTTGCCTGGGTTGTAAAAGGGCGTTCTGCCAGATTAAGGGCTGCCCGGTTCAGACGCCTATTCCTCAGGTCATCGACCTGTTCAAGCAGCGTCGTCTAGAAGAGGCGGGCGAGCTGCTGTTCCAGAACAATCCCATGAGCGCGGTCTGCTCCGTGGTGTGCAACCATTCGGGCCAGTGCGAGGGTGCTTGCATTCAGGGCCGTAAGGGCACACCCGTGCATTTTTCGAGCATCGAGCACTACATCTCCACAGCGTATTTAGATCGTAAGGAGTGGACGCCCGCGCCGTCGTGTGGCAAACAGGTTGCTGTGGTCGGTTCCGGTCCCGCCGGTATTACCGTGGCCATTAAGATGGCCCAGCTGGGCTGTGCCGTCACGGTATTTGAACAGCGCCCCGAGATCGGCGGTGTGCTGGAATACGGTATCCCCGAGTTCCGCCTGCCCCGTGCGCTCGTACAAAAGTACCGTCACGTGATGTGCTCGCTTGGCGTGCGCGTGCGTCCCTCGACCACCATCGGCGGCGCGCTGCATATCGACGACCTGCTACGTGACGGCTACGACGCGGTCTTTGTCGGTACCGGTACCTGGCGAGCTCGCAAACTGGGTATTCCCGGCGAGTCGCGCGGCAACGTGCTGTTTGGTATCGATTACCTGGTTGATCCTTCGAGTGTGGCGATCGGACAGAATGTGGCGGTCATCGGTGCCGGTAATGTGGCCATGGATGTGGCCCGCACGGCGCTGCGTTCGGGTGCTCGCAAGGTCACTGTGTATGCACGCTCGCGCCATATCTCTGCCATCGATGACGAGGTAGAGCTGACCGAGCTCGATGGTGCCGAGATTGTGTGCGGCAAGGCGATCTATGCCATCGACGATAACGGTCCGGTCTTCGAGACGGCTATCTTCGACGAGGACAACAATGTGGTGGGCTACGAGGAAGAGCTTGACCATGTGTCTGCCGACACAGTTGTGATTGCGGCTTCGCAGGTGCCCAAGGACAAGCTTGTGCTTACGACGGATGGCTTGGAGACCGACCATCGCGGCCTTCTTTCGGTCGATGAGCGCGGCATGACCACCGTACCTGGCGTCTTTGCCGCCGGCGACGTGGTCAACGGCCCGCTCACCGTGGTCCACGCCGTAGCCGGCGCCAAGCTCGCCGTCGAAGGCATGACTACCTATCTGGGCCTCTAACTCCATCCCGCCCATCAGTTGCGGTGAAATACGGACTGTTTTGGCTGGCAAAAGTCTCATCTACTCCGTATTCCACCGCAACTTTTTGTGGGGATTGGATTAAAGGCGGGGGAGTGCGAGCGGGTACGGACGCGGCGGTTGCTGATACGATAAGTACGTTAGCAAGTGCCGCCGAGCGGCTCAAACGAAAGGAAGCCTGTATGGAGTCATCCGCCTACCCGATGCTCTTTAGCCCGATCAAGGTCGGTACGACCGAGGTCAAGAACCGCGTCTTTATGCCGCCAGTGTCCACCAACCTGGCCGATCATGGCTATGTGACCGACGACTTGGTCGATCATTACCGTGCCCGCGCCAAGGGCGGCGTGGGCCTCATCATCACCGAGGTCGTGACGGTCGAGCCTACCTATACCTATCTGCCGGGTGACATGTGCTGCTACGACGACACGTTTATCCCTGGCTGGGAAAAGCTCGCCGCGGCCGTCCACGAGTATGGCTGCAAGATCATGCCGCAGCTCTTCCACCCCGCCTACATGGCCTTTAACATTCCGGGTACGCCGCGCCTGATCGCTCCGTCCTTTGTGGGCCCGTCCTATGCCCGCGAGGCGCCGCGCCCCATTACGGTCGATGAGATTCACGAGCTCACGCATCAGTTTGGCGACGCTGCCGTGCGTATGCAGAAGGCCGGTGTCGATGGCGTCGAGGTCCATGCGGCGCACGCCCACGGCATGCTCGGCGGTTTCTTGACCCCGCTCTATAACAAGCGTACCGATGAGTACGGCGGCTCGCTCGACGCCCGCATGCGCTTTTTGCTCGAGGTCATCGCCGAGATTCGCGAGCGCTGCGGCAAGGACTTTATCATCGACGTCCGCATCTCGGGCGATGAGTACACCGATGGCGGCCTGACCCTCAACGACATGATCTATGTCTCGCGTCGCTTGGAGAAGGCCGGCGTCGACATGATTCACGTGTCGGGCGGTACCACCATCAAGCGCGGTTCCGCAATTCCCGCCGCCGGTACTCAGCAGGCCTCGCATGCCGCCTGCTCGCGCGAGATCAAAAAGCACGTCAACATTCCCGTTGCCACCGTCGGACGCATTAACGAGGCTTGGATCGCCGAGGAGCTGATCGAGGACGGTGCCGCCGACATCTGCATGATGGGCCGCGCCAATCTGTGTGATGCCGAGTTCTGCAACAAGGCCGCTGCCGGCAACGCCGACGATATTCGCCCCTGCATTGGCTGCCTGCGCTGCCTGAACGGCATTATGTTTGGCAAACGCATCTCCTGCACCGTTAATCCGGACGTGGAGCGCGACGAGGCTGGCTACGAGCCTGCCGCCGAGGCCAAGAACGTGCTCGTTGTGGGCGCTGGTCCTGCGGGCATGGAGGCGGCGTTCATTGCCGCCAAGCGCGGCCACAACGTGGTGCTCGTGGACAAGCAGGACGAACCGGGCGGCGAGATGCGTATCGCAGCCGTTCCGCCGGCAAAGCAGGAACTCACCCGTGTGATCAAGTATCAGTATCGCCGTCTTGCTGAGGCGGGCGTGAAGTGCGTATTTGGCACCGAGCTTACTGCCGAGGACATTCAGCGCGACTACGCCGGCTACGAGGTCGTCCTGGCCTATGGCGCCGAGCCCATCGCTCCGGCCTTCATGCAGGGCTTTAAGCAGGTTATGACGGCCGACGACCTGCTGGGTGGCAAGGCTTTCCCGGGTAAGAAGATCGTCATCGTGGGCGGCGGTACCGTTGGCTGCGAGACGGCCGATTACCTGGCCCCGTTGGTCAACGACCTGTCGCCGGCCAACCGCGATGTCACCGTCATCGAGATGACCAAGACGCTCGCCGCCAACGAGGGCGGTGCCGGTCGCGCGGTGCTCATCACGCGCATGCTCTCCAAGGGCGTCCACGTGCTGACCGAGGCCAAGGTGACCGAGATTACCGAGGATGCCATCAGCTACGAGAAGGACGGCGAGGTCCACACCATCGCCGATGCCGATACGCTGGTACTTGCCATGGGCTATCGTCCCAATACCAAGTTGGCCGACGACCTTGCTGCAGCCGGCGTTACCACCCACGTGTTGGGCGATGCCAACAAGTGCGGCAACATCCGTGACGCCATCGGCGACGGCTACAAGATTGCCTGCGAGCTCTAGTTAATCCCTTGGTGCATGGGGCCTGTCCCCGCGGCGTCAGTCGGTAGATAGCAAAAAGCGGCGGTCGTCCCGTACGTGGGACGACCGCCGCTTGCGTTAGCTGCAATGAGTCGTGCGATTAGAGGCCCAGGATCTCCTTGACCTTGGTGATGATGGCCTCGTCGGTTGCGTTGGCAAAGAAGTACTCCTGGAAGTGTTCGCCAGCCAGAGCACCCTTGACCAGGTCCTGGTCGATCTCGCCCAGGACGTCGACGAGCGGACGCATAGTCACAGCGCGGACGCCGTCGAGGATCTTCTTGTTGCGCTGCTCGGGCTCAACACGCTCGGCAGGATAGCCGTTGCCCGAACCAAAGCCAAAGAGCTTCTCGAAGGTGTACTCAAGGTTGAGCTCCTGGCCCCAGCCGTTCTTGAGGGCGAAGGGCATGGCAACGGCGTTGCCATCGTTGACCTGGGCAAAGGTGTAGGCGTCGAGCGGGTCGGCAACGTGGCCGCACAGCACGCCGGGGAAGGAGTTACAGGCGAGCATGGCGCCCTCGCCGGTGCCGCAGCCGGTCACGACGTAGTCGGCAGCACCGGAGTTCAGCAGCACGGCGGCAAGGATGCCGTTCTGCACGTAGGTGAGGGGCTTGGAGTCGGCGTCGGCATACATGCCATAGTTAAAGACAGTGTGGCCCATGGGCTCGACAACCTTCTTAAGGGCAGCCTCAATCATAGGGTTCTTGGAGTTCTGAGAGTTCTCATTGATCAGAGCGATTTTCATTGCGAATTACCTTTCTATTTCTAACTTGCGGTGAAATACAGACTGTTTTGCCTGATAGAAGCCAAAACCAATCCTTATCTCACCGCAACTCAAATGAAAAACGAGTGGATGAAACCTGATGTGGGCAGTTGCGGTGACGCTTATTGAGGCTGCTTTCCAATGTATGCGAGGATGCCGCCGTCGACGTAGAGGATGTGACCGTTGACGAAGTTCGATGCATCGGAAGCCAAGAACACGGCGGGGCCCTTCAGATCCTCGGGCGTGCCCCAACGGGCGGCCGGCGTCTTGGCAATGATGAACTGGTCAAACGGATGGCGGCTGCCGTCGGGCTGCGTCTCGCGCAGCGGCGCGGTCTGCGGCGTGGCGATGTAGCCGGGCCCAATGCCGTTGCACTGGATGTTGGCCTCGCCAAATTCGGAGCAGATGTTCTTGGTGAGCATCTTGAGTCCGCCCTTGGCGGCGGCATAGCCGGCGATGGTCTCGCGGCCCAGCTCGCTCATCATCGAGCAGATGTTGATGATCTTGCCGTGGCCCTTGGCGATCATGCCGGGCAGGCAGGCCTTGGACACGATAAACGGTGCGTTGAGGTCAATATCGACGACGCGGCGGAAGTCCTCGGCGCTCATGTCGAGCATCGGGGTACGCTGGATGACGCCAGCGTTGTTGACCAGGATATCGGGCGTGGTGCCAAAGTCGGCCTCAATCTTGGCGATGAGCTCGGCGACGACGGCCTCGTCGGTGACATCGGCAACATAGCCGTGAGCGTCAAAGCCCAGCTCGCGGTAGTGCTTCTCGGCCTCGGCGACCTTGTCGGCGTGACGGGCGTTAAAGGCGATTTTGGCGCCGGCCTCTCCGAGCGCCTCGGCAATGGCCATGCCAATGCCGTAGGTGGCGCCGGTCACGAGCGCGACCTTGCCATCCAGGCGGAAGCTGTCCATAAGATTAGACATAGCGATCCTTTCAAAAGAAACGTTCATCTATATAAGTCTTGCTTTTCATACAAGGTCAGTATAGGAGAAGAGGGGGAATTAAAAGACAGATTCTCCTAAAAACAGGTGAACGTTCACTTTTAAAAGGTAAACGGTGGTCTCGCCCTTGCCGTGCGGACGTCTATTTGCTCTGTTCCTGCGCTCCCTCTGCGATCATGTTGCGGTTGTACACCAGATGCAGGTACATCGCGTCGTGCGCTGCGGTGGGATTGCGCGCGGCGATGGCGTCGGCCACGCCACGGTGGGTGCGGATGGTTTCCTCAACCAGCTTTTTGCCGGTCACGTCAATAAACAGGGGGACAGACGCCTTGAGCACGCCCATTAGGCGGGGAACGACGAGGTTGCCGCAGCTTTCGGCAATTGCGATGTGAAACGCGGTGTCGGCGGCAGAATAGTCTTCGTCCCGCGCGGCCAAGTGCTCGGACTCATCGCAAAGCTCTTTAATGCAGATGATTTGATCGTCGGTCGCGTGCTCTGCGGCCATGCTGGCCATCTGCGGCTCGATCATAAAGCGCACTTCGAGCAGGTCGCGTGCCAGGCGCCTCTTGTCATCGATAAAGGTAAAGCCCAACGGATCGTCGGCAACGCCGGGGTTTGATGCCACATAGGTGCCCGAGCCCTGCTTAATGCGCACGATGTTGCGCGACTGCAGCAGCTTCATGGCTTCGCGTACGGTGCTCCTGCCGGCGCCCAGGCGCTCGACGAGCACGGCCTCCTTGGGCAGGCGGTCGCCTTGCTCAAGATGTTCATCCAGGATCAGTTGAATGATTTTCTCCGAAATCTGCTCGGGGAGCCCCAAATCGGTTCGTGCCACGCTTCACCTCATATCAAAAAATTCATCAGAGCTATTCTAGCTCATTCAACAGAAGCCGCGGTGGTTCGCTCAGACAATGGGAAGCTGTGAGTAGCCGTTTACCGTCAAAACAGACCGTTTACCAAATACATCAGATGTATTTCGAACAAATTTCAAAATGAAACATCAGACCTTTCCAAAACACGCTATAGTCATCAGACGAATTCAAAAGGTCTGATGAATTGGAGGAAAGATGTCAGACCCAACGTTTATGGCTGACCCCACCAGGTTGGTCATCGCCGCCATCGTGGGCATCGCGCTGCTGCTTGCGCTCATCATCAAGTTCAAGCTGCACCCCGTGCTGTCGATGATGGTCTCGGCGCTCGTGATCGGTATCGGAGCCGGCATGCCGCTCGACATGGTGGCAGACACCGTCACCAAGGGCGTGGGCACCACGCTGCAAAACATCGCCCTGCTCATTGGCCTGGGATCGATGTTTGGCCAGATTTTGGAGGAGAGCGGCGGCGCCAAGAAGATCGCCCAGACCTTCATTAACACCTTTGGCCAGGGCCACTCCAGCTGGGCGCTGGGCATCACCGGTCTGGTCATCGGCACCACGGTGTTCTTTGAGGCCGGCGTGGTCGTTTTGATTCCGCTTGCGTT
Organism: Coriobacteriaceae bacterium; assembly: GCA_036718335.1. Lineage (GTDB taxonomy): Bacteria > Actinomycetota > Coriobacteriia > Coriobacteriales > Coriobacteriaceae > Collinsella. The sequence goes on along the minus strand of DAIMBN010000023.1, from coordinate 4,521 downwards.
TAGCGTGGCATCGCAGACCAAAAAGTCGACGCTCTACTACGGCATCGCGCTGCTCGCGGGACTTGCCGCTGGCTATGCGTTTGTGCCGCCATCGGCCGGGTCAGTTCTGGTCGCCGGCACGCTCGGTGTCGACCTGGGCACCATGATCCCCGTCGGTATCCCTACCGCCTTCATCGCCATGGCGATCGCCGGCGTCATCTGGGGCCGCAACGTGGGCGGTCGCATCTTTACCGATGTTCCGGAGCACTTTACCTCTGCCGAGGGTGCGAGCGACGAAAAGGAGCTTCCCTCCTTTGGCATGGTGCTTGCCATCGTGCTCACGCCGCTTTGTCTGATTTTGCTGGGCACGTTGTCCTCTTATATCCCCATGCCCGCCGAACTCGCCTCGATTCTTGCCTTCCTGGGCAAGCCGTTCGTCGCTTTGACGCTCGCCACGCTCGTCGCGATGTATCTGCTGGGCGCGCGGCGCGGCTACTCCGGTGCCGAGCTCAAGGCCCTGCTCGACCGCTCTCTTAAGCCCGTCGGCATGATCTTGCTGGTCATTGCCTGCGGCGGCGTGATCCGCTGGATGCTGCAGGACTGCGGCTTGGGCCAGGTTATCGGCCCTATGCTCGAGGCCTCACCGCTGCCTTTGGTGGTCGTTGCCTTTTTGATTGCCGTCATGGTGCGTGCCTCTGTCGGCAGCTCCATCGTCGCTATGACCATGGCATCGGGCATTATGGCCGCCATGCCCGCGGTTGCCGGAGCCTCAGTGCTCATGCGTGCCGCTATCTGTCTTGCTATCTGCGGCGGTGCCACGGCCCTCTCGCACGTCAACGATGCCGGTTTTTGGATGTGCTCCTCGTTCCTGGAGATTGACGAGAAGACCACCCTCAAGTCCTGGACCGTTATGGAGACGCTCATCGGCCTTTCGGGTCTTGCCTGCGCCCTGGTGATTTCGTTCTTCGCCTAGTTCGCGTGGCTAAGCATCTTTTGCCGAGCGCATCGCTCGGTACCCATTTACACCTGATTCATTAACCAACGATTGGTACAACCGTTCAAATCAAAAGAGGAGAGCATCATGGACGAGAAGACCAAGGCACAGATTCAGCAGGAGGCAGCCGACCTGGTTGCCAAGCTGCAGCCGCGTTCCGGCAAGTTCCGCACCATCAGCCCCGAGATGGACCCGCTGCGTCTGGGCTCTGGCTGGACCATCGAGGATCTGGACAAGCCGCAGGTCATTATCGAGTCGACGTTTGGCGACTCGCACCCGGGTTCTGCCGGCCTGTTTGATCTGGTCGAGGAGGTCCGTGCTGGCGTTGCCGAGGCTGGCGGTCACGGTGCCCGTTACTTCTGCACCGATATCTGCGACGGCGAGGCCCAGGGCCACGACGGCATCAACTACTCGCTGCCCAGCCGCGACATGATCGCCAACATGATCGAGATTCACGCCAAGGCCACCCCGTTCGATGCCGGCGTCTTTGTCGCCAGCTGCGATAAGGGCCTGCCTGCGAACCTTATGGCCATGGGCCGCATCAACATCCCCTCCATCGTCGTTACCGGCGGTGTCATGGATGCCGGTCCCGATCTGTTGACCCTGGAGCAGCTCGGCGCGATTTCTGCCCGTTACGAGCGCGGCGAGATCTCTCGCGAGGAGCTTGAGTTTGCCAAGCACAACGCATGCCCCAGCTGCGGCGCCTGCTCGTTTATGGGCACCGCGTCGACCATGCAGGTTACCGCCGAGGCCCTGGGCCTTATGCTCCCCGGCACGGCCCTGCTGCCCGCTACCAGCTCCGACCTGCGTGAGTTTGCGCGCGAGGCCGGCCGCCAGTCCGTGTGGCTCTCCGAGCACAACCTGTGCCCCCGCGACATCGTGACCAAGGAGTCCTTCGAGAACCTCATCATGGTCCACGGCGCCATCTCCGGTTCCACCAACTCGCTGCTGCACATCCCCGCGATTGCCCGCGAGTTTGGCATCGAGGTGTCCGCCGACGACTTCGATCGCCTGCACCGTGGCGCCCACTACCTGCTCAACGTTCGCCCCGCAGGTGAGTGGCCGGCGCAGTTCTTCTACTATGCGGGCGGCGTGCCGCGCATCATGGAGGAGATCAAGTCGATGCTCCACCTCGACGTTATGACCGTCACCGGCAAGACTCTCGGCGAGAACCTCGAGGACCTCAAGAACAACGGTTACTACGAGAAGTGCGGTCGTTACCTTGAGAAGTGGAATCTCAAGCGCGAGGACATCATCCGTCCGTTTGACCAGGCCTTCGGCACCGACGGTTCCATCGCCATCCTCCACGGCAATCTTGCTCCCGAGGGCGCGGTCGTCAAGCACACCGTCGTTCCGCGCGAGATGTTCCAGGCTACGCTCAAGGCCCGTCCGTTCGACTGCGAGGAGGACGCCATTCACGCCGTCCTGACGCACGAGGTCAAGCCCGGCGATGCCGTTATCATTCGCTATGAGGGACCCAAGGGTTCCGGTATGCCCGAGATGTTCTACACCACCGAAGCTATCGCCAGCGACCCCGAGCTGGGCGCGAGCATTGCCCTGATCACTGACGGCCGCTTCTCCGGCGCCTCCAAGGGTCCGGCTATCGGTCACGTTTCGCCCGAGGCTGCCGTGGGCGGCCCGATTGCCCTGATCGAGGAAGGCGACCTTATCCGAATCAACATCCCCGAGCGCTCGCTGTCCATCGTGGGCATCGCCGGTAAGGAGATGGAGCCGGCCGAGGTCGACGCCGTCCTGGCCGAGCGTCGAGCCGCTTGGAAGCCCAAGGCTAATCGCTATACCTCCGGCACGCTCAAGTTCTTTACCGAGCATGCAGTTTCCGCCATCCTGGGTGGCTATATGGAGTAGCGCCCATGCGCATCAAATATCTCCTCTCATAGATGCGCGGCGCAAAGAGCCCCGAGCTCACACGAGCTCGGGGCTCTTTTCGTCTGGATTGCAGACGTATCGTCGGACGAAAGCACGTTGCGTCTAGGGAAAAAACGTACGAAAGCGCAATTTCATCCTTATTCCGAACGTAAAACAGACGAAAACCGTTTACGTCTGCTTTAAATCCGTATGAAAACGGTTTTCGTCTTGCAGGGCAGTTGCCGTTTCTACAGTTCAACTTCCAGTTCGGCTTTGTGTTCGTAGAGGTAGTCGCGCATGTAGGGGATGGCAAATGAGACCTTGCCGTACGAAGGAGCCTCGATAATCGATTCTCTTAACAGGCGGCTGCGGACGGAGCTCACCTGTTGAGGCGTTTTGTTTAGGGCATCGGCAACCATGCTGGTCGAGCTCGTCTGCCCCAAAGACGCCATGCTCAGCAGATAAGCGATGCACGTGGGCGGAATGCGCTGCAGCGCGGGCTCAATCACCATGGCGCAGAAGCGTTCGCGTGCCGTTGCAATGCCGCGCTCGGCTTCTTCTTCTCCAATAATCGCTGTATGTGCGCGTCTTGCCAACTGCCATGCGTAGTATCCAACGAGTTGGATCATGAAAGGATAACCTTGCGTTGCCTCGGCAAGTTGGCCGGCAATACCTGGCTGCAACTCCATGCCAGACGCTTCAATGGTTTCCTCGAGGGAGTACGACACTTCGGTTACTGCCACAGCCTTCAGGTCAAAGGGGAGGGCACGGCGCAAAAACGTAAGTGTCTTTCCGTTGATGATGCTTTCAATCATCGAAGGCAGCCCCGCAAAAACAAAGGCGATATCAAGGTCTTCGCCGATAACCTGCTGAATCGCAATGGAGAGCGTTCGGACCTCATCGAGCTCTGCGTCTTGAACCTCGTCGAGAGTGATGAGCAGGCCATTTCCATTCTTGGATATTGTCTGTCTCATGGCGTCGCGTAGCGATGGGCCGATTCGCTCAATATCTATGCTGCCGATGGATATGCCAGCTACGGTGGGCTCAAATCTGGCGTGTTTGGCCTGGAATTTGGGCTGCAGCTGTTCGAGAATGCGCTGGCAAAGTCCCTCGGTTGCGACCTCTTTTATGACCGTCCAGCCACGGCTTTGCGCCAAACGTGAGCACTCGTCAAGGAGGACCGTCTTGCCCGTTCCACGGACGCCGGCTATGCGCATTAGGCGCCCAGGGGCACCAGGCCCGTTGGTGAGGCCTTCACTGAATTCTTCGAGTACATCTTCGCGGCCGATAATCGTGGGGGGTGTTTTACCTGCTGTGGGCTTAAAAGGGTTTGTTTGCATGTGAGCCACCTTTGCTCAAGATATAGCAAGATATAGCAAAGTATAGCAAGATATAGCAAAGTATAGTGAGATATAGCAAAGTAAGCGCTACTCGCGGGTTTTGCGGTGGTGCTATTTTCCAAATGCCGCGCGGATAAAGCGCTGGTCGAACAGCTTGTTGGCAACTCACGAGGGCTCGGGGTGCCAATTTGGGATGGAGTGGTGCTGTGCCACGAATAGGGCCTATCTACTACGTTTAAGCCGCAGAGGTCAACCATAGCCGGCTTTTTCGAAAATCGACAAGCTGCCTACCTGCACTGATAATTGTTCTCGGGGGAAGCGGGCACTGCGGGGCGCGGCAAC
>DAIMBN010000022.1:0-31807 GCA_036718335.1 Coriobacteriaceae bacterium | reverse complement strand
GAGTTCCGCACGAGCCGGAGAGCACTTAATGTGCTCTCCGTGCGAGCAGGACTGTAGAGCAGGAAACCTTGTATACGCCCGCCCGCTCCCGAGGGGCAACTCTCATGCAAAAACTTTTGTCGGGTAAAGTCCGAGGTCAGTGGCGTTTTATACCAAGAAATTCAAAAAAAGCTGAAAATTCATTACATATTTGCGTTGACTTTAGGCAACTAAAGTTTCATACTCCTTTTCAACCACTGGGGGATGTGAACGCGCACGGATTGTTCACATCATGATCGAAGAGGATTTCTTAGACATGTTCACGCATCAGCTAAACATTATCAGCGTAGTAATTATCTGATGCGGGTTAGCACATACAGCTAGCCCGTACGATAACGGGCGGCTGATGAAGATGAGGGCCGTCGAGCGCAACCGACGGCCCTCATTTTTTATGTCTAGGAAGTTCTTTTTAGAGGAGGAAATGTAATGAACGGAGTTTTGCTCATGGTTGTGGCCGCGGCGGTGCTCGCCTGCGGCTATCTGGGCTATGGCCGATGGCTGGCCAACAAGTGGGGCGTTGACAAAGAGGCCCTCACGCCGGCCAAGCGCATGAAGGACGGCAAGAGCTTTTCGCCCGTCTCCGCCTTCACCGCGTTCTCGCACCAGTTCAGCTCGATCTGCGGTGCTGGCCCTGTTACGGGTACGATCGTCGCCATGGCCTTTGGCTGGCTGCCCGTCGTGCTCTGGGTCCTCGTCGGCGGCATCTTCTTTGGTGCCGTCCACGACTTTGGTGCTCTGTACGCTTCGATGAAGAACAACGGCAAGTCGCTCGCTCAGCTCATCGAGAAGTACATCGGCAAGACCGGCCGTCGCCTGTTCCTGCTGTTCTGCTGGCTGTTCTGCATCATCGTCATCGCCGCTTTCACCGACATGGTCTGCAAGACGTTCATGTTCACCCCGGCCGTTGACGCTTCTGGTGCTGCTACCGGTGCCATCGACTTCACCAAGTCCTATGCCGCCGGCTGCGCTGGTACCATCTCCATCCTGTTCACCTTCGTCGCTATCGCCTTTGGTTGGGCCCAGAAGAAGTTCAACCTCACCGGCGCTGCCGAGTTCGTCACCGGCGTGGTCCTCATGGTTCTCATGTTCGCCGTCGGTATGCAGTTCCCGGTCTACCTGGATAAGTTCCAGTGGTTCGCCGTCGTCATGGTCTACCTGGTCTTCGCTGGCGCTATGCCCATCCAGATGCTCAAGACCCCGCGTGACTACCTCACTTCCATCATGATGATCGTCATGATCGTCTGCGCTGTCCTCGGCATCGTCGTCCTGGGCGTCAACGGTCAGGCCACTATCACCGCTCCGGTCTTTACCGGCTTCTCCACTGCCTCCGGCATGATGTTCCCGGTCCTGTTCGTCTCCGTCGCTTGCGGTGCTCTCTCCGGTTTCCACAGCCTCGTTTCTTCCGGCACCTCTTCTAAGCAGGTCGAGAAGGAGCAGGACGCCGTCAAGGTCGGTTACGGCGCCATGATCGTCGAGTCCTTCGTCGGCATCCTTGCCATCATCGTCGCCGGCATCATGTTCTCCGACATGAACACCGCCGGTACCGGCGCCCTCAACGCCGGCGTCGCTTCCACCCCGTTCCAGATCTTCGCCGCTGGCATCTCCCGCGGTATGCAGGCCTTCGGTGTTGACGGCACGCTCGCTACCGTCTTTATGACCATGAACGTTTCCGCTCTGGCCCTGACCTCGCTCGACGCCGTCGCCCGCATCGCCCGCACCTCGTTCTCCGAGTTCTTTGCCCAGACCAACGACGCCCTGGCCATCGAGTCTAAGGCCGGCTACATGAAGGTCCTCGGCAACCCCTGGTTCGCCACGGTCGTCACCCTGCTTCCCGGTCTCGCCCTCGCTTTTGGTGGCTATGCCAACATCTGGCCGCTCTTTGGTGCTTCCAACCAGCTGCTCGGCGGCATGACCATGATCACCCTCGCCGTGTTCTGCAAGTGCACCGGCCGCAAGGGCTGGATGCTCTACGTGCCCGTCGTCTTCCTGCTCTGCTGCACCTTCACCTCGCTGGTCCAGAGCGCCATGGGCTGCATGGCCGCTGTCCAGGCTTACGGCTTCTTCGGCACCATCCCGGCTACCGCCACCACGGCCGCCGTCTCCGTCGCCGCCACCAAGGGCCTGCAGCTTGTCTTCGCCGTTCTGCTGATGGTCCTGGGCCTCATCGTCGCCGTCAACTGCCTCAAGGAGCTCTTCGGCAAGGAGGCCGGTTCCATGCCCGACGAGGAGCCCGAGTGGTCCGAGATGGGCAAGGCCGAGTACGGCCGCGCCGCTGCCGCTGAGGCTCCTGCCGACGCCGAGGCCGCCAGGGCTTAGTCGACCTGACGAGTTGAACGTCACATCTATATGACTCGGAAAGACCGGGTCCGCGACTTCGCGGGCTCGGTCCTTTTTTCATGCAAAAGCGGGTGACGCTCGAGTGTTCTCGCAGATGTTTTGCGTGGATAAGGGCGCGCGTTGTACCATATAGACGTATATGTGTACATATGAAAGGGACCCCGTGGCCAAGACGGTATATTCCGATAATCAAAACAATGTCGATGCTTTGGCTGAGCGCCTGAGCAGCCAGACGTCGCTTTCTGCCGAGCGGGCAAAGCTGGTTGCCTACGACCTGCTTTGCCGCAAGACACTCAAGATTAAGTCGAGCGCGCTGGCGCAGATTTTCCGCTCCGTCGATAAGGAGTGCGACACCAAGGCGATGCGCGATGAGCTTATCGCGGCAAATATCGTGACCAAGATCGAGGGTAGCGGCATTAACGGGCGCCCGGCGTTCTATACCATCAATGCCGAGATCCGCGATGCCCAGGAGCAACCTGCCGAGTCCGTCGAAGGTTTTGTCGTCGAGGATTCCGCTGACGTGCCTGCTGTGGAAGAAGTTGCTCCGCGTGGGCATGTCGATACCGATGAGTTGCTCGATGAGAACGTCGTGCGTGCCTTTACGGCCAAGGCAGGACGCGGCGGTTTTGGCGGGGGCGGCAAGCGCGATGCGCAGCGCCGCGCCCAGCAGGAGCGCTTCCGTCGCGCCGTTGCTCGAAAGGGTGAGACGGATGCTGAGGCTGTTGAGACCGAGGTTGCTGCCGAGTCGCAGAAGCCCGCGAGGGAGCAAAAGCCCGTGGAGGCCCAAGAGCCCAAGCGTCGCCGCGGTGCCCACTTTAAGGCCGAGCAGCGAGGTATTGCATGCGAGGTCCAGGATTCCGTCGAGGCTGCTGACGCGTCCGATGAACCGGTCAAGAAGGCTCCGGGTTCATGCCGTCCCGGACGTGGTTTTGCGGGGCGCGCGTATCCCGTAAGGCATCAGGAGAAGAGCGAGCCGGCTTCGACCACTCAGGACGAGAAGGCCGAGAAGGCCGTTGAGCCGGCGGCTCGCGAACAGAAGCCTGCTGAGCCGCAGCTTGAGGTTGATGCCGAGGCCAAGGGCCAGCAGCCTACTGATGAGCAGGCGGAGCAGGGCGCGTCGAGCAAGCCTCGCCGCCGTCGCCATCGTGGGGGCCGCAGTTCCCATGCCGAGACTGCAGCCGAGAAGACCACGCCGCAGGACGAGGATGCGAAGGTCGAGGTTTCTTCGGGGCAGCCTAAGCGCCAGCCGGCGAAGGAGAGCAAGTCCGATCGTCCGCAGAAGCAGGCGCCTATGCCGAAGCGCGAGCGCAATTCCCAAGGCGATTCTAAGCGCAAGTCTCAGAAGAAGCCGGAGTCTACCGCAGCAGATACTGCTGCCCAGCAGTCCAAATCGGCCGTTCACGGCGAGGTCTCGGCGTTTGCCCTTGCCCGCGTTTTAGGCAGGCAGCTGCTCAAAGTTGTCCCTACGCCTACGGCGCTCTCTAAGATCAAGGAGCAGCAGACACAGATCGTAAAGGTTGAGGGCAAGGACGGCAAAAAGGCTCCGCAGCGCACTCAGCACAACGAGATGTCCAACCGCAAGATTGCCGAGGAAATCGCAATCATCCAGGCTTGGATCGAGCAGAACCGAGGTGCCGATACGCCGGTTGCCTCGCGCCGCCAGCGTGCCTACCAGATCTTTAACGACGAGAAGGCTTTTGACGGCAAGCACGGTGAGCGTCTGATCAGGCGTATGACCGAAAAGGGTATCAGCATGCAGGCGATCAAGGTCGCTCCCAATCGCCCCGTGCACTTTACGGGTTTCTTTACGCTGGGCGCCGACAAGCCGTTCATTATGGTCGAGAACCTGGACACTTACGACGAGATCGTCAAGCTGCTGCGTGGCCGCAAGCACGCCAAGCTCTTTGGCATCAAGGTGGGCGGCGTGATTTTTGGCGGCGGATGCAAGGCAAGCGTCTCGCATGCCCTGGACGATTATCTGGCCGAGATTGGCTATCGCTTTAACTACGTCTACTATGTGGGCGATATCGACCGCGAGGGCGCGCGCATCGTCGAGCAGGCTCGCAATGCCAATGTGGTTGAGATTCGCCTGCATGCCGGCATGTACCGCGCCATGCTCGCCGAGCATAAGCGTCGCGTGAAGGCCGGCGGAGAGTGCGAGCCCGCGGCTGCCAACCAGGGTGTGCCGCAGAACCTGGCAGCGACGATCAAGGATCTGCCCATGGTTACGCGCGTGCAGTTCCGCAACGTGCTACGTGAAGGCGGGCGCATTCCGCAGGAGATCCTGATGACCGCAGACTATCGGGATGGTGACTCGGGAAGCTTCGACCGCATGCTGAACAATTAGCTCCGCCGTTCTACCGAACGGCGGTCTTCTTGACGCTGCGAGGGGCCCTGGCACGGCAATCTGACGTTCAACTTCGGCGGCGCGACCAGAAGGTCAGCGCCGCCTTGTTTCACGTCACCTTGCCATACCAGGGCCCCTCTCGCTGTCACGTCCAAAACATCGAGGTTAAGTGGCCTCCTGTTCGTGTGGAACTCGCGACAAACTTAATGCCCGGCCCGTCGGGGCCACACGGCACGTTGTAGAAGGCGGCTCGCTTTTCGGAATTGGGCTGATATTTCAAGATGTAAGACGCTCTTGGTCCTAATGGGCTTGGGGCGCCTTCGCGTTTCCTCAGCTCTGCACCCTTGCGGGTTCGAATCCCTCCGCTTGCTCACAAGAAAGCGCCCTGGGCCGTTATGGGCTCAGGGCGCTCAATTTTAATGGCTGGGACGGAGGGATTCGAACCCCCAACAGCCGGCACCAAAAACCGGAGTTCTACCGTTGAACTACGTCCCAATGTGTGGTGTTGCCCAAAAGCAACTCGTTTAGTTTACCTAATCTGCGAGGGCATCGCAAACGCCATCGAGCAGGCGTACGGCGAGTGTCTGCGCATCACTTGCGGTGAAGGTTCCGTTGTAGCGCGTCATGCCCGTGAGCTCAATGCGGATGCGCGCGGGCTTTTGCTGCGCGGCGACATTGGCGGTGCGGATGCGCTGGGCCAGGTTGTGACACTCGGCAAGGGCGATCGTGGCGCGCGGCGCAGCATCTGCGGGCAGCTCATCGCTTGCGATCTCGAGCACCAGATCCACGTCAGTCGGAACCTCGGAATCGCAAAGCATCATGCCGCTGCTGTCGGTCGTCGCCGTGGCGATGTTCCACATGCGCGATGCAACGCTACGCGCGATGGGGTCCTCACCGATGACGGCAATCTGGAAGCGCTCGAGAACGTTGGCGGCGCGGGCAAAGCCGATGCGCGACTCGGCCTCGGTAACCGAGGGCTTGCCCTCCCACACGTGATGCAGGCGGTTGATATAGGCGTAGGTATCCTGGAACGCCATGCCATCGGCAAACAGGCCGACATTTTCTTGGAACTGCTGCAGAGCGGCCTCGGTGTGCGGGCCAAAATAGCCGTCGTCCTCACCGCAGGCAAAGCCCAAAACGTTGAGCGCCCTCTGCAGGGCCTGAACGTCGGCACCATGGAAATTGGGCATACGCAGATAGAGCGTACGATCGCCCAGTTTATACGAGGCGTCGACCAGGGCACTCCAGCAGGGAATGTCAACGGCGTGACCGGCGGCAAGACCGCTGTCGAGCCTAAAGGTGCCAACGGCCTGCTCGGTGGTGGCGCCAAAGCGCTTATCGGCGACCTCGGTGTCATCGATTGTATAGCCGAGCTGCAGAAGGCGGGACTGGACGTCCTCGACGGCTGCTCCCTGCATGCCCGTTGTAATAGGTTCCATGAACGAACCCCTTTCGGCGTACCATTCGTACTATTTGAGCGTGTGTCGGATAGACAACGCAAAGGGATGCATAAACATGCACTCAACAGTGTAGCAAGTTGTACCCAAATACGCTGCTGACAGGTTTTATAACCCCCGCTAGTTGAGTCGCTCCACAAAGAAATCTGCCATGGAGAGGAACAGCTCGCGCGCATGCGGGTCGAGCGAAACGTCCTCGATGGCGGCCTTGGCTTTGGCGGTCAGGTCCAGCGCGTAGGCGTGGGCGAAATCGATCGAGCCGGTCTGCTGGAAGATCTCTACGGCACGTGCGAGTTGCGCGGGGTCCTCGGTGCCCGAGGAAAGGATCGCCTCGACCTCGTCGTGATAACGCTCGTCTGACAGGGCGTGCACGGCGACGAGGGTGCGCTTGCCCTCTGTAATATCGGTGCGGAAGTCCTTGTTGGCGGCCTCCTTGGTGCCGATCAAGTTGAGCAGATCATCTTGGATCTGGAAGGCAAGGCCCGTGTGCAGGCCAAAGGCGCGCAGTGCCTCAATCTGCTCCTCGCTGCCTCCGCCAATGATGGCTCCGGTGGCAAGTGGCGTGGCTCCGCTGTAGTACGCGGTCTTGTGCGTCGCCATGTCCAGATAATCGTCGACCGAGATGTCAAAGCGCCCGTCGCGGACCCAGCCCAAGTCGAGCGCCTGGCCCTCGATGGTGCGAACGATCATCTCGGTGAGCTCGTGGAGCACGCGGAGTTTCACGTCTGCCTCGAGCGTGGGGTCGTCGAGAACCGTCTTGGTGACCATGGTGAGCGCTAGGTCGCCGCAGTTGATGGCAAGCCCCGTGCCCTCGGTAAGGTGCATGCAGGGCTTGCCTCGACGAAGCTGTCCGTTGTCGGCGATGTCGTCGTGGATCAGCGCGCCCGACTGGAAATGCTCGATGGCTGCCGCGGCGCTGCGGGCGCTCTCAAAGCTACCGCCCACTGCGGTTGCGGCGAGCATACAGATAAGCGGGCGGTGGCGCTTGCCGGCGTTGGCCGTAAAAGCCGAGAGCGGCGCATACAGGTAGCGCTCGATATCGGCAGAGGTCGCCTGTCCGTCAAAGAACGTGGCCAGATAGTCGTTAATCTGGTCAAAGTGCTGGGCTAAAAAGCTGGTAAACGGACTGGACACGGGTTCTCGCATTCTTTCTGAGGTTGCATTGATGCAATATGCAGACAACATATTGCCACATCAGGGCGTTTGGCGCGGCAGTTTTGGCGATTTGGGACAACGGGCGTGCGTTTGATGGAGCGCGCCTAAATCAGCCTAAAATGCTCGAGCGCCGCAACGACACCGTCGTGATCGACGGTGTCGGTCACGTAATCGGCCTTATCCTTGAGATAGTCCGGCGCATTGCCCATGGCGATACCGACATCGACGGCGTTCATCAGCGAGACGTCATTGCTGGCGTCGCCAATGCCGTATACGGTTCCGTGGTGGGGGTCGAGGGCGTCGAGTACAGACTGGATGCCCCCGCGCTTCGTGCATTCGCGGGGCGAGATTTCGGTTACCTCGAGTTCGAGCTCGTTAAAGCACAGCAGCGGCTCAAGTGCCTTATCTTGAGCGATGTGGTTGGCGAGCGATGTAGACATCAAGATCTTGTAGACACTGTAATGTTGCAGCTGCGTGACTGCGTCGCCCAGGGTGCGCGCGTATCCGGGGGCATCGGGGGCATCGGCACTCATGCGCACGACGCCGTTGAGGCCCTCAAAGCGGATGACCTCGCCCGATTGCTCAAGGTAGGGGGCAAGACGCTGCAGCATACTGGGCGTCATCGACAGATCGCGAATTGCGTGTCCGTTGATCTCGGCGTAACCGCCCGCAAGACAGACGATGCCGGTCCAAGGCAGCTCAAGAAGTTTGGGGTGGATGCAGCTCAGGGTGCGTCCCGTGCAGATAAAGGCCATGTTGCCGTTGGCGACAAACTCGCGGATTGCCTGCGAAACCGCCTCGTTGGGATAGGGGGAGAGGTCCCGCTCGTCTTCGGGAAGGTCTTGGGCGAGCCTGGGGTCTTGCCAGGCGAGCGTTCCGTCGATATCGAAGAAGCAAATATCGCCGCGCTTATGGGCTGCGCTGGCGGCAGGGGAGGCCGAGGTGGCGGGCACAAATTCCGGCTCGAGGCCCATGATCTGGTCAAAATGCTCTTTAACGCGGGGAACGGAGATGCCGATGATCACCTGAGCGGTCTTGCCCGTAATGATGAGGCCCTTGGCGCCCACCGCGACAAACGACGCGTTATCTGCAACGATGGAAGGGTCTGCGACCTCGACGCGCAGGCGCGTGGCGCAGTTGGTTGCGCCCACGATATTGCCAACGCCACCTAAAAGCTGAATTACCCGCTCAGCGAGGACGTGATCTTGATCGGATCGACTATTGACCTCGTCATTGGGAGATTGCTCTTTGGCAAAGTCGCTTCCCGTTAAACAATCGATTGCCGCGCGATTGGCGACATGATCCTCGCGGCCCGGAGTCTTAAGGTCATAGACCAAGATGAGTGCTCGAAAACTAACAAAAAAGATGAGGCTAAAGGCAAGGCCGATACCGAGCGCCAAAAGATAGGCACCGGCATGCGTGCGCATGAGCGGAATAAAGTTGAAGGCTGCCATCTCCATCAGGCCGCCCGAGAAGATGCCGACGATGCCAAAGAGATTCATGGTTGTGGCAAGGCAAGACGATAAGACGGCGTAGAGCAAAAAGAGCCCGGGGTGGGTGAACATAAAGAGAAATTCGAGTGGCTCGGTAACGCCGCAAACCACCGAGGCGATGATGGCGGGAACAAGGATGACCCTGAGGCCGGCGCGGCGCTCGGGTTTTGCGGTGGAGTAGAACGCAGCTGCGATGGCAGGAAGGCCAAAGAGCTTGACCCAGCCGGTGGCGGTAAAACCGGCCCACGGCGCAAGCTCATTAAGGGGGCGCGTGCTATGGGAGAGGATGGGGAGCAAGCTGCTCCACGTGGCGTAGATGCCGTCGTTAATGACCAGGTTGTCGTAGTAGATCGGCATGTAGAGCAGGTGGTGCAGGCCAAAGGGCTCGAGTGCTCGTTCTAAAAAGACAAAGATGCCCACGCCAAAGGGACCGACGCCTGCAAGCGCGTGACGCAGCGTATCGGTTACATCGTATACGTAGGGCACGATGGCGGCCGAGATAGCAGCAAGGGCAAACACGGCAAAAAAGCTGATGAGGTAGACCAGCGAGGAGCCCGAGAAGGTGCCGAGCCAATCGGGAACCTTGGCATCGTAGAAGCGGTCATGGATGGCAACGACGGTTGCCGATACCGCCAGCGGGCCGATAATGCCGGTGTCGAGCGTCTTGATGCCGTCGATGACGGTGATACCGCTGGCGGAGGTCAAAGATGACGGGTACTCAAGTCCAAGGTTGTCTCCGCTCAGCTTAATGATCTCGCTCAAAAAGAAGCAGTAGGCAAAATAGGCGACGAGAGCCTCGAGACAGCAACGAGCCGGTTGTTTTTGGGCAAGACCGATGGGCAGCGCTACGGCAAAAAGGAGCGGGAGGCGTTTAAAGACCGTCCACGAGCCGCGCTGGATGATGGTCCAAAAAACGTACCAAGGGGTTCCGTATACGGCGAGATCGCCGACGATGTCCGCAGTCGTTGCGAGAGCGGAGACGCCGACCATGAGGCCTGATATAGAAAACAGCATGGCGGGCGCGAACATTGCCCCGCCAAAGCGTTGGATTTTTTGCAGCATGTTCTGCCTTCCGAATATCGAGGCGCGTTGCGCGTGGGGAAACGTTTAAACAATGGATTCATTGTAGAGGACCAGACGAGTGTCGTACCGGCAGTTTTGAGCGAAATCGATTTGGGCATGACAGAAACCGTCAACGGCTAAATCCTGTCGCTTCACCGATATTCGGTTTAAACAACTTTAAGAAATGCTATCGTGCCTAGCCGGAAATGAATAATGTAGAGGTGAAACAATGCCAAAAGCGATATACGAAGGAATCTACCGAGAAATACGCTCGCGCATCATTAATGGGACCTATGCGTTTCAGGAGATGCTGCCAACCGAAGCCGAGCTGACCGCGGAATTTGGCTGCACGCGCAATACCGTCCGCCGCGCTTTGAGCATGCTGGCCGACGGGATGTTTGTGCAGCCCATACACGGCAAGGGCGTGCGCGTTATTTGGCTTAAGGGCGAAACCGACATGTTGGGCGCACTCGAAGAGGTTGAGTCGTTTGGCGAGTTTGCAAAGCGCAACAATGCCGTTGCATCGACGGACGTTAAGTCTTTCGAACATCTGGTTTGCACCGAGCAACTCTCTCGTCACCTGGGCTTTAAGGTGGGCGAGGAGCTGATTCGCGTAGTGCGTGTCCGAAGCCTCAACGGCAACGCGCGCCAAGTGGACCATGGCTATTTTTTGGCGTCGATCGCCAAGGGCCTGACTCCCGAGATCGCGGCAGATTCTATTTACGGCTATCTGGAGCACAAGCGCGGTGTCAAAGTGATGGCGAGCCGTCGTACGGTGAGTGTCGAGCTCGCCAACGATGAGGACTGCAGCTATCTTGACCTCGGCAAATACAACTGCGTTGCCGTCATGGAGAGCCAGTCATACACCTCGGATGGCATCTTGTTTGAGGTGACGCACACTCGCACACACCCCGAGATCTTCCATTACCGCGTCAATTCCAAGCGATAGCCGGCTAGCTCGCAGCCTGACGAGACTCATGGCCTCAAAGAGAAAACGCCCGGTCAAACCGACGGTACATCGGCTTGACCGGGCGTTTTCTCTGCATTAGATAACAAATAATTGTTTATACAAAACTTGTCAAGTATCAAGTTGAAATTACCGTTCACCGAAGTTTTTCTACCGCTCTAGTAATACTTGTTCAAACAACTAGCCAAATAGCGTATTGTACAAATCAGCAAAAGGGGCAAAGTCCCCGAGCCAATCTCCGAAGGCGGCGGCAAAGGGTGCCGCCACGGTGTGAAAGGGTGGATTGTAATGAAGAACGAAATGAGCAGAAGGTAGTTCCTGGGCTTTGCTGGTTCCGCGGCTGCGGTTCTTGGTCTGGGACTCGTGGGCTGCGGTGGCTCCGCCGGCTCCGGCTCCTCTGCTTCTGGTGACGCTGCCGAGGTCTACTTCCTTCAGTTCAAGCCCGAGGTCGACAAGGAGTGGAAGGAGATCGCCAAGGCGTACAAGGAGGAGAAGGGCGTCGAGGTCAAGATCGTGACCGCTGCCTCCAACACCTACGAGGAGAAGCTCAAGTCCGAGATGTCCAAGAGCTCCGCTCCGACGCTGTTCCAGGTCAACGGCCCCACTGGTCTTAAGAACTGGAAGGATTACTGCGCCGACCTGTCCGATACCAAGGTCCGCGGTGAGCTCATTGACGACTCCCTGGCTCTGCAGTCCGACGGCAAGGATGTGTGCATCGACTGGGTTCAGGAGAGCTTCGGCATCATCTACAACAAGCAGCTGCTCGAGAAGGCTGGCTACAAGGCCGAGGACATCAACTCCTTCGACAAGCTGAAGGCTTGTGCCGACGACATCCAGGCCCGTAAGGACGAGCTTGGTGTCGAGGGTGCCTTCACTTCCGCCGGCATGGACGACTCCTCCAGCTGGCGCTACACCACCCACCTCGCCAACATGCCGCTCTACTACGAGTTCGAGAAGGAGCACAACCAGGAGGACGACGAGATCAAGGGCGAGTTCCTCGACAACTACAAGCAGATCTTCGACCTGTACATCACCGACTCCACCTGCGATCCTTCGCAGCTTGCTTCCAAGACCGGCGACGACGCCACCAACGAGTTCGCAACCGGCAAGGCCGTCTTCTATCAGAACGGCTCTTGGGCCTACTCTGACCTCATCAAGGCCGGCATGACCGACGATCAGATTGGCATGATGCCCATCTACATCGGTGTCGACGGCGAGGAGAACCAGGGCCTGTGCTCCGGCGGCGAGAACTACTGGTGCGTTAGCTCCCAGGCTTCCGAGGATGCCCAGAAGGCCACCGAGGACTTCATGTATTGGTGCGTCACTTCTGACACCGCCACCAGCATCATCGCTGACAAGATGGGTCTGACCGCCCCGTTCAAGAGCGCCAAGGAAACCACCAACGTCTTCTCGCAGCAGGCCGTTGCCATGGCCAAGGACGGCAAGAAGACCGTCGCTTGGGACTTCGTCTACATCCCCTCCGAGGAGTGGAAGAAGAACCTCAAGCAGGCTCTGATTGCCTACGCTGCCGATAACAGCAAGTGGGACGGCGTCAAGAACGCTTTCGTGGATGGCTGGAAGACCGAGAAGGCCGCTTCCGAGTAAGCAGTTGCTGCCCAAGCTATCTGATTAGCGACAGGGGGCGGGCAGACGTTGGTTTGCCCGCCCCCTGCATATTGAAAGGACCCTTCTATGGGCAAAGCACTCAAGCGCTGGTGGCCGCTCTTTATGCTGCCCACGTGCCTGGCGTTTATGATCGGGTTCGTGATCCCTTTTATCCAGGGCTTCTATCTCTCGTTCTGCCAGTTTATTACCATTAACAACACGCACTTCGTCGGTATCGAGAACTACGTGCGCGCATTGTCCGATCCGCAGTTTGCCACGTCGTTCTTCTTTACGGTGGCGTTTGCCTTCCTGTCGACGGTGCTTATCAACGTGATCGCCCTCGCCATCGCGCAGGCGCTCACCCGCAAGGCGCTCAAGGGCACCAACATCTTCCGTACGATTTTCTTTATGCCTAACCTGATCGGCGGCATCGTGCTGGGCTACATTTGGCAGATTCTGATCAACTGCCTGCTCTCCAACGTGGGCGCCCAGCTCATCGCCCTTAACTCTGCTGCTGGCTTCTGGGGCCTTATCATCCTGACCCTGTGGCAGCAGGTCGGCTACATGATGATCATCTACATCGCTGGTCTGCAGTCCATTCCGTCCGACTACATCGAGGCCGCCAAGGTCGACGGCGCTACGGCATGGCAGACGTTTTGGAAGGTTAAGATCCCTAACCTGATGCCGACCATCACCATCTGCCTGTTCCTGTCCATCACCAACGGCTTTAAGCTGTTCGACCAGAACCTCGCCCTTACCGGCGGCGCCCCCGCGCACTCCACCGAGATGCTCGCCCTGAACATCTACAACACGTTCTATTCGCGTGCCGGTATCGCATGGCAGGGCATTGGTCAGGCCAAGGCGGTTATCTTCTGCATCCTGGTCGTGGCCATCTCCATGATCCAGCTTAAGGCCACGAGGTCCAAGGAGGTGCAGCAGTAATGAAACGCGATAAGGTTATCAACCGCGCGCTCTCGATTTTCTTTACGATCCTGTCGCTCGCGTGGATCTACCCTGTGTTTATGATCGCGCTCAATTCCTTTAAGAAAGCGACCGCAATCAGCACCACCACGGCGTTCGATCTGCTCACGCCCGAGACGTTCAACGGCCTTGCAAACTACCTGCACGCTCTTAACGAGCAGGGCTTTGCTTCGGCGTTCATGTACTCGCTCATCATCACGGTCACGTCGGTCGTGCTGATTCTGGTGTGCTGCTCCATGTGCGCTTGGTACGTAGTGCGCGTCAACAGCAAGATCTCGAACTTCTTCTATTACCTGTTCGTGTTCTCGATGGTTGTGCCCTTCCAGATGCTCATGTTCACGCTGTCCAATTTGGCGGACCGCATCGGCTTCAACACGCCGTTCAACATCTGCTTTATCTACCTTGGCTTTGGCGCGGGTCTGGCGGTCTTTATGTTCGCCGGCTTTGTAAAGAACATCCCGCTCGAGATCGAAGAGGCGGCCATGATTGATGGCTGCAACCCGGTCCAGGTGTTCTTTAAGATCGTCCTCCCCATCATGAAGCCCACCTATCTTTCGGTCGGCATTCTCGAGACCATGTGGGTCTGGAACGACTACCTGCTGCCCTACCTTACGCTCGACTCCACCAAGTACAAGACCATTCCTATCTTGATCCAGTACTTCCGCGGCGGCTACGGCCACGTCGAGCTCGGCCCCATGATGGCTTGCATCATGATGGTCGTTGTCCCCATCGTCGTCATGTACATCCTCTGCCAGAAGTACATCATCGACGGCGTGGTGGCAGGTGCCGTCAAGGGCTGATGCCGTAACTGTTTTGCAAGTTTCTGCGGCGCCCTCAACATGGTGCCGCATATCGAAAGGTAAAGACATGGCCGAGATCGTTCTCAAACATGTTCAGAAGGTGTATCCCAACACCGAGTCCAAAAAGAAGGGCTTCTTTGGCAAAAAGAAGAAGACCGAGGAGAAGAAGCACAACCTCAAGGTTACCGAGGATGGCGTGCTCGCTGTTGAGGACTTTAACCTCACCGTTCACGACCAGGAGTTCGTCGTCCTCGTTGGCCCGTCTGGCTGCGGTAAGTCCACGACGATGCGCATGGTTGCTGGCCTGGAGGACATCACCTCGGGTGACGTGTTCATCGACGGCAAGCGCGTCAACGACGTCGCTCCCAAGGACCGCGACATCGCCATGGTGTTCCAGAGCTATGCTCTGTACCCCAACATGACGGTGTACGAGAACATGGCGTTTACGCTTGAGCTCAAGAAGGTCCCCAAGGACGAGATTGACCGCAAGGTTCGCTCCGCTGCCGAGATCTTGGGTATCACCGAGTACCTCGACCGTAAGCCCAAGGCGCTCTCCGGCGGTCAGCGTCAGCGCGTCGCCATCGGCCGCGCCATCGTGCGTGACCCCAAGGTCTTCCTGATGGACGAGCCGCTGTCCAACCTGGACGCCAAGCTGCGTAACCAGATGCGTGCCGAGCTCATCAAGCTGCGCCACGAGATCAAGGGCACGTTCATCTACGTCACCCACGACCAGACCGAAGCCATGACCCTCGGCGATCGCATCGTGGTCATGAAGGACGGCGTCGTCCAGCAGATCGCCACGCCGCAGGAGGTTTTCAGCCATCCCGCGAACATCTTCGTCGCCGGTTTTATCGGCGTGCCGCAGATGAACTTCTTCGATGCCCAACTGGTGCGCTCGGGCGACGGCTTTACCGTCAAGACCGAGGATATGAACGTGGCGCTCGCTCCCGAGACCTGCGCTCAGCTTGCCCTCAACTGGGACGACGGCGACGTGAAGGAGATCACGGCCGGCGTGCGCCCCGAGCAGATTCTGCTTGCCGACAAGGGCGAGGAGGGTGCGCTCCAGGGCACCGTCGAGGTGACCGAGCTCATGGGTTCGACCGAGCATGTCCACGTGACCGCTCCCGATGGCCAGTTCGTCCTGATCATTCCCGTTGTCGACCTTGAGGCCAAGGGCGCGCTCAAGGCGGGCGACCCCATCTGGTTCAAGTTCGAGAAGAACGCGACCCACCTCTTCGATAAGGTCTCTGGCAAGAACCTTATCTAGGCCTGGTGCATCCGGGCCCTCCCTTTGGGCGACTGCGGTATTGCCATCCTTTTGCCGCGGTCACATATAAGGCTCCCCTCCCGTCCACTGGGCGAGAGGGGAGCCTTTCTTTGTGCTGGGATTGTCTGACCGGTCGTTTGTCTCGATCTGTAACGGGTAGGGCCGATTTCGGACGTTAGATGTTACAGATTGAGATAAACCCAAGGGGAGGGGCCGGTATGTCTCAATCTGTAACAGCTGGGGCCGTTTTTACCGAGTAGCTGTTACAGATCGAGATTCTTCGGTCGAGTCGGGTCACAGGATAACGTGCGGGCACAAAAAACGGAGCCGTGTTGCCACGACTCCGTTTCTCAAGAGGATGGGTAAGGGAAGTGAAATTAGTTCAGGTGCCAGATCTCGTCGTTGTACTGGGAGATGGTGCGGTCGGACGAGAAGGTGCCGGCGTTGGCGATATTGATGAGCGCCTTGCGCATCCAGGCGTCCTGGTCCTCGTAGTCGGCCAGCACGCGCTCCTTGGTCTGGATGTACTCCTCAATGTCGAGCAGGGCCATAAACCAGTCCTTGCCCTTAATGTCATCGTGCAGGCGCTGCAGGCGCTCGGCATTGCCGGTCGCCATAAAGGCCGGGTTGGTGATGAAGTCCACCAGCAGTTTAATGCCGGGCTTGCGGTAGAGCACACCGGCGTCATAGGTGCCGTCGGCATAGAGCTGCTCGACCTGTTTGGACGAGGCGCCAAAGGTGTAGATGTTCTCGTCGCCCACGAGCTCGGCAATCTCCACGTTGGCACCGTCGAGCGTGCACAGGGTTAGGGCGCCGTTGAGCATGAACTTCATGTTGGAGGTGCCGCTCGCCTCCTTGGAGGCCAGGCTGATCTGCTCGGAGATGTCAGCGGCGGGGATCACGCGCTCGGCGGCGGTGACGTTGTAGTTCTCGATCATGACAACCTGCAGGTAGGGAGCCACGTCGGGGTCGTTTGCAATCCACTGCGACAGCGTCAAGATCAGATGGATGATGTCCTGCGCGATAGTGTAGGCAGGCGCCGCCTTGCCGCCAAAGATGATGGTGACGGGGTGCTTAGGTCTGTTGCCGTTCTTGATATCGAGGTACTTCCAGATGATGTAGAGCGCGAGCATCTGCTGGCGCTTGTACTCGTGGATGCGCTTGACCTGGACGTCGATGATGGCGTTGGAGGGAATGGTCACGCCCTGCTCGAGCGCCATGAACTGGCGCATGATGGCCTTGGCCTCGACCTTGGTGGCGGCCAGGCGCTCAAGAACGTCCTTGTCGTCGGCGAACTTGGCGAGTTTGCTCAGATCGCCGGTGCTGCGCCAGTCGGTGCCGATCACATCGTCGAGCAGGCTGGCGAGCGCGGGGTTGGCCCCATGGATCCAGCGGCGGAAGGTGATGCCGTTGGTCTTGTTGGAGAACTTCTCGGGATAGATTTCGTAGAACGGATGAAGCTCGGTGTCCTCCAGGATCTTGGTGTGGAGGGCGGCTACGCCGTTGATGGAGAAGCCAAAGTGGATGTCCATGTGGGCCATGTGGACGGTATCGTGTTTGTCGATGATGTCGACGCGCGGGTCATCGTGCTCGGCCTTCGCGATCTCATCGAGCTTGACGATAATGTCGGCGATGGCAGGGGAGACCTTCTGTAGGCTGGCGAGCGGCCACTTCTCGAGCGCCTCGGCAAGAATCGTGTGGTTAGTGTAGGCGACCATGGAGCGTACGATGGTCACGGCCTCGTCAAACTCGATGCCATGCTCGGTGGTGAGCAAGCGAATGAGCTCGGGAATGACCATGGTGGGGTGCGTGTCGTTGATCTGGACAACGGCGTAATCGGCCAGATCGTGCAGGTTGCTGCCGCGCTCGACGGCCTCGTCGATCAGGAGCTGGGCGGCGTTGCTCACCATGAAGTACTCCTGATAGATGCGAAGTAGGCGGCCCTGCTCGTCGGAATCGTCGGGGTAGAGGAACAAGGTGAGGTTCTTGGCGATCTCGGTCTTGTCGAAGTCGATGGAACTGCCGGGGACCAGGCCGTCGTCGACGCTCGCCAGGTCGAACAGGCGCAGGCGGTTCTTGGTGGACTGGCCGTAACCGGGCACATCGATGTTGACGAGCTTGGAGGTAACGGCAAAATCGCCGAACTCGACGGTGTAGGAGTGGTCATCGTCGACTAGGATGTCCTGCTCACCGAGCCACTCGTCGGGGACGGCCTTCTGCTGGTTGTCGACAAAGCGCTGACGGAACAGACCGTAGTGATAGTTGAGGCCCACGCCATCGCCGGTCAAGCCCAGCGTGGCGATGGAATCCAGGAAGCATGCGGCCAAGCGGCCCAGGCCGCCGTTGCCGAGTGACGGCTCGACCTCGAATTCCTCGATCTTGTTGAGGTCGTGACCTGCGGCGGTGAGCTGGTCCTTAACCTCGTCGTAGATGCCGAGGTCGATCATGTTGTTGATGAGCAGCTTGCCGATCAAAAATTCGGCGGAAATGTAATAGAGCTTTTTCTTGCCGTTGTTGAGCGGGCAGGCGGCGGAGCGCTCCTGCACGAGTTTGACCAGCAGCTTGTAAATGCGACGGTCGTCGAGCTGCTCGAGCGAGGTGCCAAAAGACTGCTCGGCGAGTTCCATGAGGTTAATTTGGGGCATGTTTTCTCCTGTGATGGGTTGTTTCATGTCTGCAATTCATAAGAAGCCCGCGCGAGGGGATTGGGGTGGCCTCACGCGGGAAAAGCAAGCGCGTCCGCACGGTGGGGAGGGGTCGGGCGCGGTAGCTCCTATTGAGGAAGCTCGATTTCGGCTTCCGACGGGATGCGGAAGTAGGTCTCGGTCCAGTCGGTGAGTTTGTGCTCGAGCTCGCGGGTGATGGCGCCGTCGAGCATGCGCCAGGTCCAGTTGCCGCCCAGCGTGGCAGGGGTGTTGATGCGCGCCTCGTTGCCCAAGTTGAGCAGGTCCTGCATGGTGTAGATGCACGTGTCGCTCACGCTGGCGGCGATGGTGCGGTTGAGTGCATCTGCCATGGGTTCGCCGGCCTGCTGATGGGTGTACAGGGCTGCCTGCTCGCGCTGACGGGGGGTGGCCGTTCCCTCAAACCAACCGCGCGCCGTCTCGTTGTCGTGGGTGCCCACATAGGCGACGGTGTTGGCGATGTAGTTATGCGGCAGGTAGTACGAGTTGGTGCCCTCAAAGGCAAACTGCAGGATCTTCATGCCGGGGAAGCCCGAGTTGTCGCGCATGTCGATGACGCCGGGGGTGAGGAAGCCCAGGTCCTCGGCGATGATGGGCAGCGTGCCGAGCTTTTCCTCGAGCGTCTTGAAGAACTTGAGGCCGGGACCCTGCGTCCACGAACCGTAGGACGAATCGGGCGAGGAGAACGGCACCTCCCAATAGGCCTCGAAGCCGCGGAAGTGATCCAGGCGGATGACGTCGTACATGTCGAGGGCGGCGCGAATGCGGCCCTCCCACCAGGAGAAGCCGTCGGACTCCATGGCGTCCCAGTCGTAGATGGGGTTGCCCCAGTACTGGCCGGTGGCCGAGAACTGGTCGGGCGGCGTGCCGGCGACGCTCACGGGATTGCCGGCGGCGTCGATCTTAAAGAGCTCAGGCGTCGCCCACATCTCGACGGAGTCACGCGAGACATAGATGGGCAGGTCGCCGATGATGAGAATGTCGCGCTCGTTGGCATAGGCCTTGAGGCGGCTCCACTGGCGATCGAAGAAGTACTGCGTCATCTGGTGGTAGAGCATACGCGCCGGATGGTCGGCGCAGACCTTGGCGGAAGCCTCACCGCGGGTGCGGAGCTCCGCGGGCCACTCCCAAAACGCCTTGAGACCGCACTCCTCTTTGACGGTCATGAACTCACAGTAGGGGATGAGCCAGTCCTCGTTGGCCTGGATAAAGTCATCGAAATCGGCCGGCTTGTCGGCAGCAAAGCGCTCGGCGGCGCGGTCGAGAATCTGACGGCGGCCGCCAAAGATAGCACCGTAGTCGACATTGCTGGGGTCAGATCCCAGATACACGCCGTCGATATCGCGCTGCTCCAGATACCCTGCCTCGATAAGCTCGGCAAAGTCGATAAAGCTGGGGTTGCCTGCGCGGGCCGAGAACGACTGATAGGGCGAATCGCCATAGCTGGTCGTCGTAAGGGGCAGAATCTGCCAGTAATGTTGTTTGCACGAGGCGAGAAAATCGACGAAGTCGTAGGCATTCCAGCCAAAGCCGCCGATTCCGTATGGTCCGGGCAATGACGAAACGGGCATCAGAACACCGCTTGCACGCTCCATGGATGCACTCACCGTCCTTTTGAATAAGGGGCTGCGCCGTAGATGGATAGACGGCTCGTCCCGAGTTTCCATTTCTATTGTCCCTATTGTAGAACATGTTGTTTAAACATGTATATAGAGAATGAAAAAGTAGCCGAATTTCGGTGAATGGTAGTGCGCCATAAAGACGATATGAGCAGAACAATGTGAGCCCCTGCTTCGTATCGTCTTTTGATTCGTGGGCCAAGGCTGACAATGGTCGTCGTCATTAAAATCCGGCAGCCAGCCAGGTTGCCACAATGCGAGACTGGCTCACAATGCCACATGTTGCCTCTATTGGCCTTGAGGTGCACGCCCGCAGCATCAAAGGATGCGCCTTCAATCCGTTCACGGGCGAGATCGGCGGGAAGCCCCTTCTCCTACGACCCCGCCTCCGTCGCCGACTCGATCCTTTCTATCGAGTCGCCCGGGGCAGTCTACGAGTCCGGCGTCACCGGCTTTCCCTTCTGCAGGGAGCCGCGCTGCCTCGGCGTGGACTGCGTCATCGGCGCGGTCTCCAAGATGCAGAGGCCCGCGGCCGACAAGCGACGCAAGACCGACAAGCGCGACGCCGAGTTTTCGGCCAAGCAGCTCGCACTGCACGAAATCGTCGAGGTCCACGTCCCCGACTGCGAGTGCGAGGGCGCCAGGGACCTCTCCCAGGCCCCCGCCGATGCCCGGGAGAGGTTACCGTGTTACCGTCAAGCAGCGCCTCTCCAAGTACCTGCCCAGGAATGGGCAGTGCCACCCCGGCGGAGACGACCAGAGAAGGAGGCTCGGGACGTGGACCAGGGCGCACTGGGCCTGGATCGAAGCCGCGGAGATGGCCGACCCCACGGCCCAGCAGACCCTCGACTGCTATAAGGAGCGCGTCAAGCGGGCGGTAGACGAGAAGAAGGACCTGGAATCCAAGGTGGAGTCCCAGTCGGAACAGCCCCGATGGAAGCCGACGATGGACGTGCTCAGCTGCATGAAGGGCATCGACGTCGTCATCTCCGCTGTTAGTGTTAGTGTATTTTTCACCGTTCAGTTTAATGCTACCACTGACAGTTGAAACGCCTGTGGAAGGGATAGCCTTGTTGGACGGGGACTATTCGTGATAGTATCGCGCCGCAACATCGAGGCGCGAATCGCCCATGTGGTGGCAGTGCGAGTTTCGTGAGGTGTGGTGTGGACGGGACGCAGCGTTTTATGGGTCTGGCCGGTCCGACTGGTGTGCAGTTCTGTCGGGCCGGCCGAGATTGGTGAAGAGATCGCGTTGTTGAATGAGCGAATTTTACAAGCAGCTCTTCAAGGCGCTCTGGGCGTTGGCTAGGGCTGCGCAGTCAATCGCATGCAGCGATAGGCGAGGTGATTGCTCGATGGGTTGGCGACTAGTTTTGTGCCGTACTTGCCCCGGTGCCGTCGTTATCTGCCGAGTACCAGAATGCGTAGGCCGCAACGACGGCATCGTAGACGGCTGCAACTACGTTATCCACGACGGCTGCGAAGTTGACTACAACGGGAATGGGGCCGGTTTTGGAATCCATCTTCTCTACTTCTGGGGTCTCGTACATGGGAACATCTCCTTAGAGTTGGGACAGGACGCTCAGGTCGCCTAGATCGTCATCGATTAGGTCGATATAGAGGTCGCCGTCCATATTGATGTCTGCAATCAACGATGAGATCTCTTCCATCTCGTCAATCGAGTGCATGCGATTGGCCAACGCGGTAATAACGGGTTTATCCCAAACGGTTGCCATTCCGGCATCGTAGTATTCCTGAAGACTGTGTTTGCGAACGTTTCCAATGATGAGAGGTATATAGGGGGATACGACGATATCGCCATTGGCGTGGATGGCCACTTGGTCAAATTGCATCTGCAGCTGGGGGAATCTGACCAAGTGGTCGATGGGGTCGCCCCACTCAAACATGAAGTAGCCTCGATAGCCTGGATCGTATCGAAGGTCGTTGATCGTGTTGACCAACCGACGGTATTGATTATTTGAAGGGCGAATTGTGCGGTTTTTTCGGGCTCTGCCGAGGAGCATAAGTGGCTGACTCGAAGGCCAATTCGGTCGGTCCTGCTCGACGATTTCAGCTTGTCCCGGAGCATCGTGCAAACTGGTTTGAAATCGTCGACATTAAATGATGTTGGACAAAAGGCAATCGAAAGGTGCAGCGAAGTTTCGTTCAGCGTGATATCGATGGCGTCTAGTACCCGGTCGTATAGCCCCGGGAACCCCCGCATATGTTCATGAGAATCACGTAGGCCATCGAGGCTAAACTGTATGCCGTTTAAACCGGTATGTTCGAGCTCATGCAAAGTAATTGAGCTTGCGAGCAGTCCGTTTGACACGAGGTTGCATTTGACGCCAGATGCGCTGAGCCGCCGCAAGGATTCGATGACAAGGAATGGACTGGAGTGATGGCGATGTCGGACGTTGTGGTTCCAATGGTGGGGTCATGCCTGCTGCTGGTGTTCGGAATAATGATATATCGAGGCAAGCTCACGGGATTGCTTGCCGGAATGTCATTGCTATCGGGAGAGCGTTTAGAGGAGGCAAAGCGGACGGCCGAGTCTCTAGGCGCAAACCGAGTGGTGGGGGCGTCTGTAGTTTTCTCCGCAATATGCCTTTTTCTCTCGTCCCTTTTTCCGGACAAAAGGGCTATTCTCGGCCTGATGGTGGCTGCCGTTATAATCGCCGCGCTTGCCTATGCAAATAGGGGGCCTATTCGTATGTATATAAAGGTGAAATGGAATCCTGGGCACCGCAGCCCGAGATAGTGTCTTGAGCAAGGATTAACAACAAGGGATATATGGGAGCGATTAAGCGGCGAACATATTCAGTTTTGGATAAAAGGCCGCTTGATGGGAGCTGGCATGTTTAAGAAGACGGTTCACGAGTTGTTTCGGTGTAAAGGGTCACGGCTTTTCGTGATTCTCATGCTGGTTAATTTCGCTCTCTCGTGCATCATGCCCGCCTTAAACGGTGGGTTTGTAGACTTTCTCGTGACGAATAGGGACCCATCTCGCGTCGTATGGTTTGCGGCCTTTGTTGCGGGCATAGGGATATCGGCCTCCTTCATGTCGTATGCGATGGGCGTGAACGTATCGCGCGTCATCTTGGAGATGACGACGAGACTGATGGGGACCACGTGTGAGTCGTTTGAACGGGGCCCCTGGAAAAGGGGGAGCAGGCGGATCCATCCTATACAACGCAGAGGGTGTATGCGGATTCGAATGCGGTGTCATCGTTTGTCGTGAACAACTTCCTAACGATCGGGCTTAACGTCGTTCTGGTTGTGTTGATATGCATCATCCTGTTTTCGATCAATCCGGTGTTCCTGGTGTTAAGTGCATGTTCGCTTGTTGCGTACTTCATTTTATTCAGGGCGTTGAAAAAGCCGCTGTACAACAGCTCGCTTGCGAACAAGGAGGGGTTGAGCAAGCTTTTCGCGTCCGTGAGCGGCGAGCTGTCGCAGTTGTTTGACATTAAGTGCGATGGCGCATATGACCAGAGCGCTCGGACGCTCAAAGGGGTATTCGAGGGGTACTACCCGATTTACATGAAAGCAAGTAGGGTCTCGAATCTGGCCACCTCGAGCGACGGCCTGATCTCATCTGTGTTCCGGGGAGCGTTGCTTGTGATCTCCGGAATGGAAATATTAAACGGAAGAATGAGCATTGGCGAGTTCACAATGGTGAACTCGTATTACTCGATGGCGTTCGGATGCTTCAAATATTATTTGAATTATTTCAAATCGTATCAGGACGCAAGGGCCTCGTTCGACCGATTGGGGGCTCTGACGGAGGACGCCGAGGACCGCGGCACCCTCACGGTTGGGCACGTGGAGAGCATATCGTTGTCCAACATCGCGTACCGATACGCGGGAAAGCCCTACTTGTACCGCGATCTCTCCGTGGACGTCGAGAGGGGGAAACCTATGCCATTACCGGGCCGAACGGATGCGGCAAAAGCACGTTTCTGAAGGTGCTTCTTGGACTATATTCTGCTGGGGGACATCGGGCTTTGGGGTCGGTGCCATATGAAGAGCTCGATATGGAGACGATCCGACATGACCTGTTTGCGGTGTGCCCGCAAAAGCTCTTTATTCCGAATGAAACGGTGGAACACTATCTTGAGAGGGCATCGATTCGGGGAACGGGCGAGCATCTCTGCGAGCTTGTGCCGAGTTTCTGCCGAACCGTCGAATCGTTAAAAGGTAAGAATTGTAGGGACCTTTCTGGTGGAGAGTATCGGAAGCTAAGGATAATCTCAGCACTTTGCAGGCAACCGGAAGTGCTTGTGTTTGACGAGCCGACGAATGATTTAGACGAAGAAAGCCGTCGGGAGTTCACGGAGTATGTCTCTCGAAACCCCTTTAATCAGCTAATTCTTGTTGTAAGCCACGATCAGGATTTGATTTTGGCATGCGATAAGAAACTGGATTTGAATTTCGACTCGAAAGATGGGCAATGCTGATGAGAAACGCTTGGAGTTCGGGATTGCGCGGCGTGAAGCGACCCTCTTCTTATCGAGTTCGTTACAATGTAGGAAAAACAGTAAGTAAGAAGACCTCTGATTGTTTTAGGAGGAGCTGTGGTGAATAGCGCCCAGAAGATCGATAAGTCCATCCAGAAGATGATGACTCTCGGAAGAAGGCTTGGGATTCTGTTTACGGCGCTGTTTATAGCGGTGTGTTGCTGTTCGGTGGTGGTGGTTATTTCCATTGGGCTTATGGCTGCTCAAGGAAACCTATATGATCCATCAAAGACGGTTTCCGTAGTGGTTCCTTTGATGTATCTTCTGATTTCCGGAGGGGCCACATGGACCCTGCGGGGAATCAGCATGGACATGGCTCATGGCGAATCGCCCTTTACCCTTTCGCATGCTCGAAGAATCTCGATTATCGGGTGGCTGTTTGTTGCAGCAGCAATAGGTGACCTCTTGTTTTCTCCGGGGTTTCTTTCGATAGTGATTGGCCCCTTCGACTTGCTGGGGAACGCCTATTCGATGTTTGAAAACCTGGCCCTGCCTATAGATATTGGTGCTGTGCTGGGGGCCGTTTGCTGCTTCTCGATTTCTGCGATATGGCGCTACGGAGCTCTGCTTCAAGACCAGACCGAGGATTTGGTGTGAGGGGCGGCATGGACTATCTGATTATTGAGCTTGAAAGCTTATTGC
Source organism: Coriobacteriaceae bacterium (assembly GCA_036718335.1). Taxonomy (GTDB): domain Bacteria; phylum Actinomycetota; class Coriobacteriia; order Coriobacteriales; family Coriobacteriaceae; genus Collinsella. The sequence goes on along the minus strand of DAIMBN010000022.1, from coordinate 6,832 downwards.
TTCGACGCGGAAAGACGAGTACGGATATCATTCGGGCGACCGGGCACACACCGGCAAGTATCTCAAAAATACGAAATGGCAAGGTGAAGGCAATTAGGTTAAAGACATTGCTGGATATTTGCGTAGAGCTTGATTGCCAGCCTGGCGATCTTATTAAGCGCGTCAACGAAAGAGAACTTGAGGAACTGGCGACGCGGCGCGCCCGCAACGCGCTGAGCAGGGCGACCGCGACGGGTGATGACCCGGTCCTGGAGTCAGATCATGTTTACGTGGTCGATCTTAGAGACGACTGAGGCTGGAGAATAAAAAAGTATTGAGCAGGTGCAGCCCGTGAAAACAACGGTTTTCACGGGCTGTTCATTCAACGTCCTGCAGTGGCCTGTATTTCTCGCCGCGTCACTGGGGAACGAGAGAGTCATTTCCTGTGCTGGATGCAGGGGGGGGGTGCTTACCTTGTGTAATATATAAATAAGCTTATATTGAAATATGATACATATCGAATTAGAATAACATTATCAATTCGGTATGCAAGGAAAGGAGGGAGAGATGGATTGGATTAACGAGCCGGAGGAAGGCGTTGCACCCGCGTGCGGCAACTGCTTCTTCTACGCGCACGGGGGATGCACGAAGAGGTGCCCCAATCAGTCCTGCACGTTCCGTTTCTAGGGGGCAGAGATGAACTGGCTTTCTACCGCGAAAGGAGGGGAATGAAATGGAATGGATTACCGAGCCGTCAGCCGGGGCTGAGCCCATGTGCAACAATTGCTTCTTTTACGCGCACGGCAGCTGCAGCACCAAGTGTTCTTCACAGGAGTGCACTATCCGCTTTTAGCGGATAGTGCACGCCGTACGGCGTGCACAGACTGTTCAAAGATATTTTGGCCAGCAGCGCCTGAGGGGCGATGTGGCATTGCAATATGGGGGGGCGAACCGACGTTACCTATAACCCCGCACAATTGCCATGTCGTCCCTTTTTATTGACGGGGAGGATGTCGTCCATGCGGGAAGTCCCAGTTGAATTGCGTGCCATATCCAAGAGATATGGCGGGTTTGAAGCGGTTAAATCAGTCTCGTTCTCTTTAATGGAAGGCGAGCTGTGTGCACTCATTGGGGAGAATGGTGCCGGCAAGAGCACGTTAATTCGATTGATCACGGGGCTTTCGGAGCCATCGTCAGGAACGATCTCGATGTTTGGGCAAACCGGGAGACGTGAAATACGGAGCTGCAGGGAAAGGCTGGGTTATATGCCCGACCTCAATGCTTCGTATCCTAATCTGACCGCGCGAGACAACTTGGTCGTTCGCTGTATTGAGTGGGGGCTTCCCACCGATCGTTCCATCGACGGTGTGTTATCAACCGTCGGTTTGGGGGAGGCCGGCGGGAAGAAAGTGAAGAACTTCTCAATGGGAATGAGGAGGCGTCTCGATCTGGCCATAGCGTTGCTGGGCGATCCGGAGCTGTTGATCCTGGACGAGCCGACAAACGGCCTGGATCCGATGGGGATAGTCGAAGTAAGAAAAATCCTTACGCATCTTAACAAAGATCAAGGTAAAACGATTCTCGTATCCAGCCACAATCTTGAGGAGATGCACAAGCTGGCAACTGATTACCTCTTCATAAGTCATGGTCGCCTCATTCGAAGGATGACCGCACCTCAGCTGGAAAAGTCATGCCGCGGTGGTTTCGTGTTGCATGTGGACGATCTGGAGCGAACGAGATCGGTTCTCGGAGATGAGACCTCACATTCTTTTCTGCCGGACGGCAGCGTCCTTATGCGCTATGAGGAGAAAAAGGAAGGGCGGGGCATTGCAATCGAAGCGCTCTCGACCGCAGGTGTGAGGGTTGCGGAGGCGTATTCTCATAGGAAGAGCCTTGAGGAGTTTTATTCGGAGCTCATCGGTCGAGAGAGCGAGCTGTGATGAAACGCGAGTTCATCTCAGCTTTTCGGAGCGAGGTATGGTTGCTCGCCAGGCACCCGGCGACCGCTCTGATGATTGCGCTTGCTGCTGTGCTGTATGTGGTTGCGGCTGCGACTTCGTCTGAGGTGCTGATCATGGTCGCCGGTGATGACCCGTATACGCTTGGAGGGGCTATAGGTTTTATTGGAAACCTAGTGGATGCAGGGGACGTTTTGGGCTCTGTTGCCCGGACGTCTTTTGCGTCTACAGTGGTCTGGATTCCGGTGACGATTCTCTACGCGGTTTACGCTACGTCGAGAGACTTTGAATCCGTGGCTTACGCCGTATCGAGATCGCGAGGGGTGTCGCAGGCGGCGATTGTGATCACGAAGCTGTTGGTGAACTGCACTCTGGTCGGTGCCGTGTATCTTCTTTCTACGACTGCGCTGTATTTAACCAAGATGGCCCAATGGGACGTTGGGGCCTCGTGCTCAGGGTTTGCCCAATTTGTATCGATTGCGCTGATGATCGCGCTGCTGCTCATTTCGATGTACGCCGCTACCTTCGCCCTGTATTTGCTCACGAGGAGTGTGGTGGCGAGCAGCGTCGTTGCAATAGCGGTTTCGACATTTGTGATGGTGTGGTTCCCAAGTACATACGGAAGCGGTCAGCCCAGCTTGCTGCTCATGCTCTCGCCTGTGTATTACCTGATGAACCTGTGTTCCCTGAGTATGCAGAATGTTGGTGTAATTCAGGTTTTGCTGTATGCGGGCGGCACTGTGCTTGTGTCGGTTGGAGTTGCGCTCGTCTCGCTATTTGTAAGGACGGCGGTTCGATGAATCTTGGGATGTCGGTCAGGGCGGAACTGTTCCGCGCAAGGAGAATGAAACTCGCCGTGATAATAGCGCTGATGTATTTGGGCATCGCGGGGATTTATGTGTTTGCCGGGTCCGGCGCATGGGTCTCCGCAGGGGGAGAGGGCCAGTTCTTTGGCTTTTCCGCCGATCCGGGCTATCTTTTCTCGATAGGGGTTGGGCCAACGGGTATCTCTTCCTGGCTAAGTGTCGTCTCCATGGCGCATACGGTGTTCTTCCCAATCGTCTCTGTTGTTGTGGCGGGGACGCTATTCGGTGATGCGACGAGCGTGTCGGCAAGGGGAGTTTCGATTGCTCGGGGCTTCCGCAGCTGGCAGCTGTTTGCGGCAAAGACATTGGCTTGCGAAGTGTATACGCTGTGCCCCTACATCGTGTTTACTCTCGGTGTCGCTGCGGTCTTTGCCGTGTGCTCCGGAAGCGGTCTAGACAGCCTTACGGTTGGTAATGTGACCTCGGCACTCCTGTCGAATATCGTTATAGACGCCGCTTATACGCTGATGGTTGCGGTTGCATATGAGGTGTTCAGGATCAGATCTCTTGTGTCGGGAGCCTTGCTGGTCGCAACGTTCGCGGGCCTTGTTATCGCGATGAGTTTCCCAACCGTTTTACCCCCGGTTCACATGGCTTATTGGATGAGGGCGTGCGGGGCTGCCGGCGGGACGGTCCTGATGGCTGCATGCGGCCATGCGGTCATCGTGTCGCTCGCATGTCTATTGCTGCTTTCGTGCAGTTTTTATCGAAGAAGGTAGTGCGCTGGCGTATGCGCAGCGTCTGAGGGTCGATATGGATTTGATTGGAAATGGAGATGGTGCGAAGTGAAACTGTCGCAATTTAATGTGGTGCATGAACATAACGGAAGTCTTCTTATCATGAATGCGCGAACCGGCGGCATCCTGTCGTTAAATCCGGAATACGCGCAGAAATTCAAAAGGATTCAAGAAGGGGACGTTCGGGATGCCGATGATCTTGTCGCGGAGCTGATAAGGGGAGGCATCCTAGTCAATGAGGAGAGGGACGAGCTTGGGGAGATCAGGTTGCAAAGTCGCGCCGCGCGCTTTGCGAATACTGCTCTGTCCCTTACCATTGCGCCAACGATGGCTTGCAACTTTTGCTGTCCCTACTGCTATGAAAAGGGACAGGCGTACACGACGATGGGCGAGGAGGTTTTGACACAGCTCTCCAAGTTCGTGAAAGATTACTATCCTGGTATCGCAAGTCTCTCAGTTGGATGGTACGGCGGCGAGCCTCTGCTCGGAATGAAGATGATCGAACGGATTACGTCGGATCTGAAAGATGTCGTGGGGCCAACGTGTGAATATTCCGCATCGATAGTGACAAATGGCTATCTGCTGACGCCTGATGTTGCAAGGAGGCTCGCGGCATGTGGTGTGACGAGCGCGCAAGTGACTATAGATGGATCGAAGTCGGATCACGATTCGAGAAGGATTCTTCACGATGGAAGCCCTACATACGAACGTATTCTCAAGAACGTCAAAGAGTGTGCCGACATCATCGATATTTCGATAAGGAGCAACGTCGACAAGACCAACATCGAGGCCGCTCAAGAGCTATTGGATTATCTCGAGCTAAATGGCCTGATGAATAAGGTTCACTTCTATTTAGCCCCTGTTGACGATATCAATCAGGTATGTGCGAACGACAGCCACTGCTTTACTGTAAAAGAGTTCTCGTATGAGGAGACTGAGTTTTATAAAAGGGCAATTGCGCGGGGCTTCAAAGTTCAACCTTTTGGTGGGACGAATTTCGGGATATGTTGCGCCGTTGGAATCAACTCGTACGTGGTTGATCCCGTCGGAGATTTGTATAAGTGCTGGGATGACATTGGAATGAAGGAGCGGAGGGTCGGAACTATTTTCGAGCCGCCAATGTTGAGCAAGAACATGATTAACTGGATGGCATATGAGCCGGATGACCCGGAATGCCAAGAGTGCTTTGCTTTTCCCATGTGCATGGGAGGGTGCCCCAACCACGCCTTAAACGGTGAGGGGAAACGTTGCGTTTCCTTCCGGTATGATGCCGAGCAAAAAATGCTGCTCTCCCAGATGATGAATACGGCAAAACGGGGTGCGGGGCAAAATGAGGCTGATGCTTAATCTCTGTAGAAAATATATACTGGGCGGTCGATTCTACGCCTATCTTGTCGTAACAGTTTTGGTCGGGCTGCTTGCGCTTGCGGGTCCCTTTCTTACCGGCATAGTGGTAAACCGATTAGCGATGCCGGCCAGCGCCGATCTTGCCGCCGTTCTCGTTTGTTGCCTTATTTTGGTTGCGGTCCAAGCGGTTCGAGCGGGACTAGTGTATTGCTCAGAGATGCTGTACATCAACCTTCAGTCGCATGCGGGGTTCGGCTTAAATGCGGATACGCTTGAGCACGTGAAGCACCTTCCCCAGGCATTCTTCGAGGGCTTCAACGCGTCGTATTATAACCAGCAAATCAATCACGACGCTAATGACCTTGTCATCTTCGTAATCAACTCGGTTGTGGGGGTTTCAAGCAACGTTATCACCCTTTTGTCCGCCCTGTTTGTTCTCGGTAGCCTGAATATCAAGTTGAGTGTGGTCTGCCTTGTTCTTGCGGCAGCGAGTGCCGCTTTTTATGCGGTTTCACGCGCAAGGCTGTTTGAGAGAAGTTTTGACGTACAAGAGCAGAGCGCGAGGTTTTTTTCCTGTCTACAAGATCAGTTGGAGAAAGTTGATTTCATCCGCAAACATGCTTTGTTCGATAGGTCCCGCGCTGTACTGGTCGAAGCTTTTAATGGGCTCTATCCAACGATGAGAGCAAATCAGGAAGTAGGGTCTAGATTTACCTTTGGCAACGCGTTGGTCGCTTCCGCCGCTCAAGGATGTCTTCTTGCTGTGGGCGCGGTTGAAGTGATGGGCGGGAGACTGTTGCCTGGTTTTCTCGTGACTGCTGTTGGATATTATTCGAACTTAAGCTCAGCGGTACAGTATTTGTTGGGCTGGGGAAGGGATTACCAGACTAATCGCGTATGCTATGAGCGGCTGAAAAGAATTTGGGATGTCCCGGTGGAAGCGAATGGCAAATTGGCGCTTGGTCCGATTGAGGAAATCCGTCTAGAGAACATCAAGCTACGTTATCCAGGGGCGGAAAGGGTCGCGTTAAGCATTGAGGGGCTCGCGTTTTCCAGGGGTCGGCTATATGGAATCTCGGGGCCGAATGGTTCGGGGAAGAGCTCGCTGCTGTCAGTGATATTGGGGCTATATCCAGATGACACAGAAGGGGCCGTTCGCTACAACGGGGTGTCACAGCGTTGCATCGATCGATATGCATTGCGGCGGTGTCGAGTCAGCATTACGGAGCAAGAACCCCCTATCGTTGAGGGGACGATTCTCGATAATCTTACGCTGCTTTCTGATGATTACGAGATGGATAAGCTGAATCGGATGCTTGTCATATTGGGGCTAGACGAAATGGTTGCTTCTGTGGAGAACGGGGCAACGGCGATGCTTGACGGCGGGAAAGGAGGGGTGTCCGGCGGCGAGAAGCAAAAGATTGCAATTGTGAGACAGCTGTTGAAATCGCCGGACGTTATGCTTTTTGATGAACCGACCTCAGCACTTGATGCGAAGAGTCGAGGCGCGCTGATCAAATTGCTTCATGAAATTAAGAGAGACCATATTGTAATCGTTGTCACTCATGACGAGGAGATGCTTGCCGCCTGTGACGAGGTCATTTCGACGGCTGGATGATTATCGGATTGTGGCGTTGAAGACCAAGAAACTTGAAATGGCGCGGGCTCTGGGTAGGTCTCCACGGGTACGCCGTCGGTGCTGTACTCGACCGCCCGGCAAGAAGGTTTTATAGCGTGTTTCCCCAGAGAGGTCCCTTTGTCCGGTAGTGGCGAGGGGAGCCTCTCTTTTGCTCACCTCTTGCGGCGGAGGGGGACACCATGCGCCTATGCAGGACAAACTGCGCGTTCTTGTCGAATGATGGGCTATGTGTAGAGATGATGGTCTCGGGTAGAGGCCGTGTCGCGCTCGGCTGCGATGAGCCAGGCAATTCAATCTTCATCCGGG
>DAIMBN010000070.1:0-5555 GCA_036718335.1 Coriobacteriaceae bacterium | reverse complement strand
TCGGTCGCCTTCATGATGTTGGCCTTATGCACGGCCGTCACCTTTTTGCGGCCGCAGCGGCGGGCGTACTCAAAAGCGTACTCCACAATGCGGCGGCTCTTGGCGATGGAAATCGGCTTGATTGAGATGGCGGAATCCGCGGCGAAGGTCTTCTGGCCCGAGCGCTCGACGAGCTGCGAGAGCTCCTCGACCTCGGCAGCGCCCTCATCGAACTCGATGCCGGCATAGAGGTCCTCGGTGTTCTCGCGCACGATAACCAGGTCGACGTCGCGGAAGCGCGAGCCATCGCCCGGCTGCGACAGGCAAGGTCGCACGCAGGCGTACAGGTCGAAGTGCTTGCGCAGGGCCACGTTGACGCTGCGGAAACCCGTGCCGACCGGTGTGGTGATGGGGCCCTTGATGGCAACCTTGGTCTCGGCGACCGCATCGAGCACGTGCTGGGGCAGTGGCGTGCCAAACTCGTCCATGACGCCGGCACCGGCCTCCTGGACGTTCCAGTTGATCTGGACACCAGTGGCCTCGACCACGCGGCGCATGGCCTGCGTAATCTCGGGACCGATACCGTCACCGGGGATCAGGACTACATCGTGCGCCATAATCTGTTACTCCTCGTCTTCGGCGTCGTCAGATTTTTTAACGCTAGCACGCTTCTTCTTTTTGGAGAGATCCAGGCCAAAACGTTTAACAAGCATTTCGCAAATCTCGCTCGAACGGGCCTTGAGATAGCTGCCCTTGCCGTTTTCGGCATCGAACTTAAGGCGCAGCGCGAGCTTCTCGGCGACCTCGGCGTCGATCTCGCCCTGGCCAAACTCGTACAGGCAACCGAGCATGTCGCGATACTCGAGGTCGCCGTGGTAGCACTGGATGGCCTCGTCCAGGATGGGCCAAGCCTCGCGCGAACGCTCGACGCTCGTGGCGCCCCACACACACAGCAGGCGGAAGGCGGCGTAACGCAGCGTGGAGGAAATCTCGTCGAACAGCGCAGTCTCGGCGCCCTCAAAGGCATCGCCCAGCTGCTCGGGGCAGGTGGCGACGAGCGCCGCCAGGGCATCGAGAGCCTCCCAGCGGGTCTGAGCCTCGGGGCGGTCGAGTGCCTCGATCAGCGCGGGCACGCAGGGCACGACGCGCTGCGGATCGCGCTCGGCCAGCAGGTGCAGCACGCGGGCGGCAAACTGGCGGATACGGCGCGTGGGGCAGCCGAGCTCCTTGACCAGACGGTCGACGGCGTTCTCGTTCTCCTCTGCCAGCTGAAGCTGTGCCAGCTCCTCGTCGGTGAGCTGTTCTTCCTTGTTTTCTGCCATAGTTACCTCTTCTTACTATTTCTTAGCGTGCTTGCCAGCACCCTTGCTGTCATCGGTGACCGAGATGAGCTGTCGGTCGGCTGCACCATTGTGACGCGCGCGGCGGCGCTCCTCGGCGTCGCCCGCATCGGCGGCGGCGCGGTGTGCCTTGTTGACGTTAAAGACCTCATCGTGCTTGCGCCATGGGCCGACGGACTCGCCAAAGCTCATCTTAAGACCGGCGATAAAACCGCCGAGCCAGCCGATCGGCGCAAACTGCACCAGCGGGAACAGCGAGAACACCCAGGTCAGCAGGACGACTGCCGCCGCTCCTGCAAAATTGGCAATCCAGTAGTCGCGCTTGGTGATGACGCGCTTTTCGCACGCCCACTGGCCGCACAAAAAGCCAATGTAAATCGCAAAGAGAAAGAGCACCAGCGCAAGCACCACGAACGTCCAGCTCATGGGCGCTACTCCTCGTGATGATGGCCGCAGCAGCACTCGTGGCCGTCGTCATGACCGTGGCCGCCGCAGCACTCGTGGTCCTCGCCATGGTGGTGGCCGCAACCGCACTCGTGGTCGTCGCCGTGCTCGCCGCAACCGCAGCCTTCCTCGTGAGCGCCATGCTCTTCGGGACGATACTGCGACCAGTCCAGACCGGCGGCAATGGCGTCGGCCTCCTCCTTATAGAGGACCGTGATGGCCTGGGTACCCAGCTTGGCGCCGCCGATGGCGTCGAGCATGTCATAGAGCGTAAAGGCGACGTCGGCGCCGGGCAGCGCGAGCTCGCGATCATCGGCGTAGGCGAGCGCCAGACGCAGGTCCTTAATGAAGTGCTCGACCATAAAGCCGGGCTTGTAGTCGCCGTCGAGCGCCTTGGGCGCCAGGCTCTCCATAGCGCCGGACTTGCCGGTGCCGCCCAGGATCATCTGGCGGGTCTTCTCCAGGTCAAGACCGCTCAGCTCAGCAAATGCCATGGCGTCGGCCATGCCGACCATGCAGGCGCCCAGCGACACCTGGTTGGCGAGCTTGGCAGCCTGGCCCTTGCCGGCGCCGTCAAAGCAGCAGATGGTTGCCGCAAAGGTGGCAAGGATATCGCGGACCGGCGCGATGTCGTTCTCGGTAGCGCCCACGATAGCCGTGAGCGTACCGGCGATAGCGCCCGACTCGCCGCCGGTGACGGGGCAGTCAAACGCCATGCGACCAGAAACCTGGGCGGCCTCGGCAATGTCACGGGCGAGCTCGGGCGAGCTCGTGGTGAGATCGATCAAGACCGCGCCCGGCTTGGTGCACGCAAGCAGGCCGTCGCCCGCCAGGTAGAGCTCCTCGACCTCGGAGGGATAGCCCACCATGGTAAAGACGACATCGGCGTTAGCCACGGCATCGGCCGGCGTATCGGCCCAGGCGGCACCGCGCTCGATAAGCGCAGCAGCCTTGGACTTGGTGCGGTTGTTGACCGTGACGGGATAGCCGGCATCCAGGATGTGGCCGGCGATGGGGGCACCCATGATTCCGGTGCCGATAAATGCGACGGAGAGCTTGTTTGCCATGAAACCTTTCCTTTTGGGTTGGATGTTGTTACCAGGTTGAATACTCAGCGCCAGCGCTTGAGCTGCGGGACGCCTGCGGTCGTAGCGCCCGTCTACTGGCCGCGCACGCGGCGGGCGATGCGATCGGAAAGCGAGGCTTTCTCGGCGCGGTTCTTACCCCAAAACGCGCAGGCCACCATGCCGGGGCCCACGTGCGAGCCGATGGTGGGGCCCACGGAACTGCGAATGATCGTGACGTCGGCGCAGCCCTCCTCCTTGCGGATGGCGGCCTCGAGCCAGTCGCCGTCCTTCTCGGCATCGGCCGTCATGATGGCGATGGGCATGGTGCGATCGGGCACGTAGTTCTCGCGGAACGACTTGAGGATGGACTTGAGCGCCTTCTTGCGGCCGCGGTTGACGCCGATCAGCGACAGCGAGCCAGCCAGGTCGTAGGAGAGCTCGGGCTTGACATCGAGCTTTGCCGTGAGTTGCGCCGCCGCGGGCGGAATGCGGCCGCCGGCAGCCAGTGCGTCGAAGCTCTCGAGCGTAAAGTAGCCGTGGACGTAGGTCTTTGCCTCGTTTGCCCAATCGACCAGCTGCTTGGCGGTCAGTCCCGCCGAACGCTGGCGCACGGCCTCGAGCGCCAGGAGCGCGCCGGTCGCGCAGGGCAGAGCGTTGTCGACCACGTAGAGCTCAAAATCGGGATACTCGGCGCGCACGGCATCTGCCGCCTGGCACGCGGAGTTGTAGCTCGACGACAGCGCCGAGGTAAAGCACAGGTAGACCGTGGGCGTGCCCTCTTTGGCGCACTCGGTAAAGAACTCGAGATAGCGACCGAGCGACACGGCGGAGGTAGACACGCGAGCGCCGGCGCGCATGCGGTCGTAGAACTCCTTGGGTGTGATGCTCGACCAGATATCGTCCGTGCGCTCCTCGCCATCGATAATGAAGGGGAAACCCAGGATATCGACATCGAGGTTCGCGGCGACCTCGGGGCTAAAGTCGCAGCAGGTATCGACGACGATGCGGCAGCGGTCAGAATGGCCGGTAGATGCAGCCTTGTCCATCAAAGCGACTCCTTACGTAAAAAAGGCGGCCATCCGCATGGGATGGCCGCCAACCGTTAACTCATGCAAGTTAACGTATTTTACTCGTCAAGTGTTTCGATACGGGGCTTGATGATGCCATATCCACCATTCTTACGGTGATACACCACATTGATGAGGCCAGTCGTCGCGTTCTCGAACACGTAGAAGTCGTGGCCGAGCAGATCGGTCTGCACCAGCGCCTGCTCCTCAGTCATCGGAGTGACATCGATGACCTTCTCGCGGACGAGCAGGTCGTCCTCCTCCTCGGGCAGCAGCAGGTCGGCCAGATCCTCGACGCGCTCGACCGGTGCGACATCCGCCGCGCTGGCACCGCCCTGGCGGTTGTCCACGACCTTGGTCTTGAACTTGCGCAGCTGGCGGGTGACCTTATCGGCGGAGAGGTCGATGGCGGCGTACATATCTGCACCGTGCTCGGCAACGCGAATCACCGAACCGCGGGCACGAACCGTAACCTCGACGATTGCCGGGTTGGGGTTCGAGGGGTTCTTCTCATAGCGAAGTACAACGTCGACCGTCATGGGCTCGATATCGAAAACCTTGAGCGCCTCGCCGATCTTCTCATCCACATGCGCACGCAGAGCATCGGTTACCGTCGTCTTGCGTCCAGAAACCTTGATATCCATACGTGGCTCCAATCTGCCTCGGGGACTTACTGTACTGGCTATGTACCCATTGCCGTGCATTTAATCACGCGAATTCCCAAAGACCCGAATAACGATTGCTTGATACCGCATACCGAAGTCTCGCACTTTTCTGTGGCAAAGTGCGCTATGGGAGGGCAACGGCGACTTTGTATTTGATCCCGAAAATTGGCTTTGACCTGCTGGTTTTATGGAAACGAAAAAGCCGGGCTCCCCTGTTGGGAAAGCCCGGCAATGCGTGTTGAAACCGTGAAGAGGCGTCTTTCCTAGCGCCTAGGAGACGCCACCCCTAGCAATAACTAGCTATTGAGCTTGTTAATGTCGTCGTCGGTGATAGTGCCCTCCTGGCTGGACGATTTGCTCTCGGAGGTTGCACCCTCGCTGCTCGAATCGGAGGATCCGGACTCGCTGGATCCGGTATCGGTCGACTGCACGTCGGCGCCCGAGACCGTCTTGGTGGTGAGGTCATAGGGCATCGTGCCGTACCAGACGGAGTGGACCGCCTCGAGCGTGCCATCGACCGTGATACCGTCGAGGGCATCGCTCACGGCACGGCATAGCTCATCGTTGGCCGCGAGGCCCGCGACGCCGAGCGTCGAAGGCGTCTCGAGCGCGCCGACGTAAGAGATCTGGCTCATCAGGCGCGCAAGGTAGCCGCCGGCCGTAGAGTCGCAAATCACGTAGTCGATCTCGCCGGACTCGAGCGCCTCAAAGCACTCGTTGATGTTGGAGAAGGTCTTTTGGTTGGCCGTGATACTCTGCTTGGCGAGCGCCTCCTGCGAGGCCGAGGACATCTGAACGCCCAGGGTGGACGTGTTAAGGGTATCGGTGGAAACGCTTAGCGACCCACCATCGCTAGTTTTACCGAACACGGAAGTGGCATCGTACAGGCAGGCGCCGAGCGAGCTAATGTCCCCGTCCGTGGAGTTAATCTCGCCGATAAAGACGATATGAGAAAGCCATTGGGGTCGCCTCCCCCGCGGCGCAGCTTCTTTC
>DAIMBN010000069.1:1534-5570 GCA_036718335.1 Coriobacteriaceae bacterium | reverse complement strand
GCCTGCAGGCTCTCGCTAAAGCTGAACGGCGGGATGCAGGTCGCAGAGTCGCCGGAGTGAATACCGGCCTCCTCGATATGCTCCAGGATACCGCCGATGTAGACCTCCTCGCCGTCGCACAGGGCGTCGACGTCGGACTCGATCGCACCCTCCAAGAAGCGGTCCAGATACACCGGGTAGTCGGGGCTAATGCGCGCAGCCTCGGCCATGTAATCGCGCAGATGCTCGGCATCGTAGGCGATCATCATGCCACGGCCGCCCAGCACGTAGCTCGGACGCACCAGCAGCGGGTAGCCGATGTGCGCGGCAACGGCTTCGGCCTCCTCAAACGAGGTTGCCTGGCCCGCCGGCGGATACATGATGCCCAGCTTGTCGAGCAGGGCGGCGAAGCGCTCGCGGTCCTCGGCAAAGTCGATGGCATCGGGCTTGGTGCCCATAATGTTCACGCCGCTCTCCTCGAGCATGCGCGCCAGCTTAAGCGGGGTCTGGCCGCCGAGCGTCACCACGACGCCGTCGGGTCGCTCAACATCGATGACATCCATGACGTCCTCGTAGGTGAGCGGCTCAAAGTACAAGCGGTCCGAGGTGTCGTAGTCAGTCGAGACGGTCTCGGGGTTGCAGTTGACCATGATGGTCTCGAAGCCGCGGGCGGCCAGCGCGTAGCTCGCGTGCACGCAGCAGTAATCGAACTCGATACCCTGGCCAATACGGTTGGGGCCGGCGCCCAGGATCATCGCCTTGGGTTTGTCCGCCGGCGTGGTCTCGTCGGGAGCCACACACTTCTTGGCATCCGGGCTCGTACGGTAGATGTTCTCGTAGGTCTTGTAGTGGTACTCCGTGGCGCTCGAGAACTCCGCAGCGCAGGTGTCGACCGTCTTCATGCTGGGAACCACGCCCAGGCCCTTGCGGTAGGCGCGCACAAAGCGCTCGTCCGAGCCGGTCAGCGCGGCAATCTCGGCGTCGCTCGTGCCATACTGCTTGAGCAGACGCATCGCATCGGCGTCAATGTCCTCCACACGCAGGCCGCGGATGCTCTCCTGGACCTGCACCATATCGTTGATGCGGTTGAGGTACCACGGGTCGATGCCGCAGATGGCATGGATACGCGCGACATCCCAGCCGCGGCGCAGGGCTTCGACCACAAAGAAAATGCGGTGCTCAGTCGGGGTTGCCACGGCCTGAGTGAGCTCATCGTCGCTCAGTTTGTCGGCGCCCTCCTTGCCACCGGCGCAGATACCCTGGTGACCGTCCTCCAGCGAACGCATGGCCTTGCCGAAGGCCTCCTCAAAGGTGCGGCCGATCGCCATGATCTCGCCTACGGCCTTCATGCGCGTGGTGAGCGTGGGGTCGGTACCCTTGAACTTCTCGAAGGCAAAGCGCGGCACCTTAACGACGCAGTAGTCGATCGTGGGCTCAAAGCAGGCGGGCGTGGCCTTGGTGATGTCGTTGACGATCTCGTCGAGCGTATAGCCCACAGCCAGGCGCGCGGCGGCCTTAGCGATGGGAAAACCCGTGGCCTTGGAGGCCAGCGCGGACGAACGGCTCACGCGCGGGTTCATCTCGATGACGATCAAGCGACCGGTGTTGGGGTTCACGGCAAACTGCACGTTGGAGCCACCGGTCTCGACGCCGATCTTCTCCAGAATGGCGAGCGAGGCTACGCGCATGCGCTGATACTCAAGGTCGGAGAGCGTCTGCGCCGGCGCCACGGTGATGGAGTCACCGGTGTGTACGCCCATGGGGTCGAGATTCTCGATGGAGCATACGATGATGCCGTTGCCGGCGTGGTCGCGCATGACCTCCATCTCATACTCTTTCCAGCCCTCGATGGACTCCTCGACCAGCACCTCGTGGGCGGGCGAGAGCTCCAGGCCCTGGCTCACGATGGAGACAAGCTCCTCGTGGGTGTGAGCGATGCCGCCGCCGGCGCCGCCAAGGGTAAAGCTCGGGCGCAGTACGCAGGGATAGCCCACGCGCTCGACGATAGCCTCGGCGTCGGTCACGCTGTAGGCATAGCCCGAGCGCGCGACCTCCAGGCCAATCTCGGCCATAGCCTCGTTAAAGAGCTTGCGGTCCTCGCCGCGCTCGATAGCGGCCAGGTCGCAGCCGATCATCTCGACGCCGTACTTGTCCAGTGTGCCGTCTTTCGCCAGCTCGACGGCGGCGTTCAGACCGGTCTGGCCGCCCAGCGTGGGCAGCAGCGCGTCCGGGCGCTCTTTCTTGATTACGCGCTCGATAAACTCAGCGGTGATGGGCTCGACATAGGTGCGGTCGGCAAGACCCGGGTCGGTCATGATGGTCGCCGGGTTGGAATTGACCAGGATGATCTCAAAGCCATCCTCCTTGAGCACCTTGCAGGCCTGGGCGCCGGAGTAGTCGAACTCACAGGCCTGGCCAATAACGATGGGGCCCGAACCAATGACGAGGATACGCTTGATGTCAGTACGTTTAGGCATGTTAGTTCTCCTCGGTCTCAGTCTCGGCGAAATTCCAGCCAGCCAGGCGGTCCTTCGCGGTGTCGATGTCCAGGTAGTTCTCCTCGCCGTCCATGAGTCGCGTAAAGGCGGTAAAGAGATAGTGAGCATCGGTGGGGCCAGGCGAGGCCTCGGGGTGGTACTGGACCGAGAAGCACGGGGCGTCGAGCAGCTGGATGCCCTCGGCGGTGCCGTCGTTGAGGTTCACGTGCGTCAGGCGAATGCGGCCAAAGCGCTCGTTCATCACGACCGGCGCGATTCCGCGGCGCACCCAGACGCGCAGATCTCCATCGGCCGCATGCTCGGTCTCGCCGCCGGAAAGCTCGGGGACAAGCTTGCCCAAGCTGGGGAACAGCAGGCCAAAGCCATGGTTTTGTGCGGTGATCTCCACGCGACGGCTTACCAGGTTCATGACCGGCTGGTTGCCACCGCGGTGACCGAACTTAAGCTTTTCCATCTGGGCGCCGCAGGCCAGGCTGATCATCTGGTGACCAAGGCAAATACCAAAGACCGGCACCTTGCCGATCAGCTGCTGCACCTGCTCGTAGGTCTCCACCACGGCGTCGGGGTCGCCGGGGCCATTGGACAAAAAGACGCCGTCGGGATTCATGTCGAGCACCTCGCTCGCGGGCGTATTCCACGGCACGACGGTAAGGTCGCAGCCGGCGCGGACCAGCCCTTCCAGAATGCCGCGCTTCACACCGCAGTCGTAGGCGACCACTTTGTGACGGGCAGGAGCGGCAGCCGAAAGCGCAAAGCCATGCGTGGCAGGCAGGTCGGCGGCCACAAACTCATGAGGCGCGGGGCAACTTACGGTCTTGACCAGGTTCTCGCCTACCAGCGTAGGCGCTGCGGCCAGACGCTCGGCAAGCTCGTCGACGTCAAAGATCTCGGTCGAGATAATGCCCATCTTGGAACCATTGTCGCGCAGATGGCGCACCAGAGCGCGGGTGTCGACACCCTCGATAGCAACGATGCCGTGTGCGCGCAGGTACTCCGGCACGCTGACGGCCGAGCGCCAGTTAGAAGGCGTGGCGCACATGTCGCGAACGATCATGCCGCGCATGGCCGGAGCGCTCGCAGAGCGCACGGCGTCGCCGGGGAAGGCCGACTGGACGTCGGTCTCGTCGATACCGTAGTTGCCGATCTGCGGATAGGTCATGGTTACGATTTGGCCGGCATAACTCGGGTCGGTCATGACCTCAAAGTAGCCCTCGAGCGAGGTGTTGAAGCAGACTTCGCCGGTCGCGGTGCCCTCGGCGCCGCATGCACGTCCATAAAAAATGGTCCCATCCTCAAGATACAGGATGCAGGGACCACAGGTGCCCTTGCTGGTTTTGGCCAGCATACGCTGGCAAAGCTCGCTGGGCGCGAAGGTGCGGGCGGCAGCGCCCGCGGTATGGTTGTTCGCCATAGTTCTCCTTCCCGGTCTCACAGGACCGGCTTAAAGGTGTGTAGTTAGGCCTCGCGGTATTGTAACCGTAAGCATGCCTCATGGCGTTAATTTCATCGAAATGTTTACGAAATGATAATTATGACTTTCTATGCATAATGATTTTTCT
>DAIMBN010000069.1:0-1434 GCA_036718335.1 Coriobacteriaceae bacterium | reverse complement strand
TCGGCGATGGTGTCATCCATACTCACGATGCGCATCTTCCAGTCGATACTCGTGGCGTTGGATGAGCTCTTGGTCCACACGAACGTCAAAATGGCGCTCTGGTGGCCCTGGGCGGGAAACATGCCAAAGAAGGAATCGTGCTGAATGTTGCTATCCTCGTCGATATAGGCGTGAACGTTATACACCACGCGGTCGATCTTATCGTTGAGCAGCGCGTTGGTCGCAAGCGCCGCGGCCTGAATCTGCCCGTTGGACAGCAGCTCGAGCTCGCTGGCAGACGATGTGTCCAACACCGTCACCTCGACCGTGCCCGTACGCTCATCGGCTTCATCGACGGTAAAGTCGAGCGGGAACTGCGTAAAGCCGTTGCCCCATTCAAGTCCACCCTTCAGCGCCGTCGAAACGGTATCGACCGAAACGCTCTCGGACAGGTTGGCGGTGTTCAGACGACGCATCACGCCGTAGCCAATCTGCATGCCCACGATCAGCACCAAAATACCGATGACCACGGCCATCGCGGTCTTCGTAATGGTATGGCTCACCTGCGAGCCCGAAGGATCGTCCTCGGACAGCGGGTCGATATGTTTTGCCTGGCTCGCGCGGTCCTCACTGCGCAGCTGCGCTAGCGCCGCTTTGTCACCGCGCTTGGACGCAGCCTCCTTCTCACGCATGCGCTCGGTTCGCTTTTTGGCAAGCGTGGGATCCAAGACGCCGGATGCATCGATTTCGGAGAATAACTCCGTCACTTCTTCCGGAGTCAAAGGGTTCTTGTCAGCCATAAACTTCCTGTCATATCAATCAGTCGAGCTCGTGCGCACGCGCACCTTCGAACTGCATTCGATAGTAACGGGCATAGGTGCCGCCACGGGCGAGAAGCTCCTCGTGCGTGCCACGCTCCACAACGCGACCATGCTCAACGGTCGCAATCTCATCGGCGTGCTTAATGGTCGAAAGACGGTGGGCAATGATAATCGTGGTGCGGCCGCGTGCCAGCTCTTCGAGCGACTCCTGCACCGCCTCCTCGCTCTCGTTATCCAAAGCACTCGTCGCCTCGTCCAAAATCAGGATCTTGGGGTTCTTGAGAAACACACGCGCGATGGCAACGCGCTGCTTCTGTCCGCCCGAAAGACGGCTGCCGCGCTCGCCCACGACCGTGTCATAGCCCTGTGGAAGCGACTCGATAAAGGTATCGATATTGGCGCGACGGGCCGCCTCAGCGATCTCTTCTGCCGTAGCACCCGGCTTGCCGTAGGCGATGTTCTCGCCAATCGTACCGTCAAACAGGTAGACATCCTGCTGCACCAGGCCGATGGCACGGCGCAGGCTATGCTGCGTCACGTCACGCACGTCCTGGCCGTCGATGCTAATGGATCCGGCAGCCACGTCATAAAAGCGCGGCAGCAGCGAACAGGTCGTGGACTTGCCGCCGCCCGA
>DAIMBN010000021.1:21976-32390 GCA_036718335.1 Coriobacteriaceae bacterium | reverse complement strand
GTTTCAAACCGGGCTCGAACGAACATGCCTATTGACAATGGCTTTCTCATATTAAATTTAGGCCCGGTGACTTGAATCAGCGGTCATCCCGGGCCCATCAGAGCTCGTAGAGCTCTTGGTTGCTTTGGTCTCGCTCTTCACGACGCTTATCGAACTTTCCGAGGCACTCAAGCAGCATTCGAAGCATAACAAGTCGCTGCCATTAAGGCACTGACCTCTTGACCAAGCAACGGCACTGCCCAGCTATCACCCTTGGGCTGCCGTCAACTTTATTCTATCCGCGAGCATCTGGTTTACCAAATGGATTTTCGGTAAAGGAAGCACGGCACGCCCGCAAAACCACTACGCCCCAAGTGCCGCCATGGGAATCACCGCCACGCCGTCGTCGCGTGTGTAGGCAATGCTCCCCTTTCCAACCACGACCGCCAAAAACGCCGGCGCGGCATTCTGGGCGGCAGGATTGGAGAGCACTTTCCTCTCCAGCGCCTTGAGATTTCTCGCTCCATCGTCTGCTTTCGCATCACTCAGCTTGACCTCGATGGCTCCCCAGCGCCCGTCGTGCTCAACGATCAGATCGACCTCAAGGCCCTTCTCATCTCGGAAATAATGGACACTGTTGTCGACACCGCCGTAGGTGGAAAGGAACACGCGCACGTCGCGCAGGACGAGATTCTCAAAGAGCATCCCCAGCGTTTGCATATCGCCAAGCAGCCGCTCAGGGGTAGCCCCCAGCAACGCCGCCGCAAGTGACGGGTCACAGAAGTAGCGCTTGGGGCGCACGCGAACGCGGGCCTTCGAGCGCATGGGCGGCTCCCATCCGCACAGGTCCTCGGTCAGCTTGAGCCTGTTGAAGAGGTCCAAGTACGCAGCGATGGTCCTCTCGTCGGGGCCCGCCTCACCGTACGAGGCGTCCTTTACGAGCGTCTTGTACGTGACAGCCTGGCTCTCGTTCATGGCAAGAGCTCGCAAAAGGCCGTGTGCAAGCTCGGGCGACATGCCCTCGTCCAGCACGTTGACGTCGAGCACCGAGTGCACGTACTGGCTTGCCGTCTCTCGCGCAAGATCTTCCGAAAGCCCAAGATTTGCAGGCCAACCGCCCCTGCAGCACCAGCGGGCGACGTCATCCACCGTGCTCTCGCGACGCTGAGGGGCAAAATCCTCGCCCTTAAAGAGACTTGCCAGTGACACGAGCGGCTCGCCGTCGCCCGACTCACACAGGGCCATGGGGCGCATTGACAGACGGGCGATCCTACCCGTGCCGGAATGACGAACATGGCTGCGCTCCTCGCTTTTGAGCGCGGTCGAGCCCGTGAGCAAAAGTGTCCCCCGTTCGTTGCCGCTCGCGTCCACGAAACGCCGGGCGGCATCCCAAACCTCGGGCACCTCCTGCCATTCATCGACCAGGTGTGGCGCATCGCCGATGAGCGCCAGGCTTGGGTCGACCTCTGCCGCCGCACGCTGCGCAGGCTCATCGAGCCTGGAGACGCTCGCCGAGCGAGAGAGCGCCGTCCAGGTCTTGCCGCACCATTTGGGGCCGTTGATCTCCACACAGCCAAACGCCCGCATAAGGGTGTCGAGGCGCTCCTCTATGAGCCGGGGCCTATATCCCTTTTGGGTCAATCTCTTTGGTGCATCCATAGACGGCCGTCCCTCTCTATCACGCGATATGCGAAATTACGCCATTCTCAATGCTGATTTTACGCTACTTTTAATGTAGTTTTTACGCCATGACAGATGTAGTTTTTACGCCATTTTCATTGAAGGTTTTACGCTTGGCATCCTTAGCGCGACCCATTCCGAGCATCACATCAGAGCGTGCTTGGTTATCTCCGCTCGCACATCTCGGCAAACGAAATCAGCTTGGCATCTCCCCTGCTCGCCGCAGCTTCCTGACATCCTTGCGTAAAGCCTCGCTTCGAGAAGATCGCATAGCTTTTGTGCTGCCGCCTAAAGAGCTCGCTTCGATGCACGAGCTTTTGCAGCACGTCTTCGCCCACCGGTTCATTGCGCCATTTGCATTCCGCAAACAGCGCAGTGCCCTCGCCATCGTCAACAATCAAGTCGATTTCTTCCTGCGTATGCGTGCGATTATCCGTCCCCCACCAGCGCCCAACGCTTGCCGGAACCACATCAAGCTGGCCCGCGCGCGCGAGTTCGTACACGTATTGTCTGCATATAAGCTCAAAGACCGTACCCATGTAATCCGATACGTGCGGCTCAATGCGCTCATACGCCATCTCGGCCATATCGTTTTGAATCAGCCCGATGTTCTGCGGAACAAACTTGTACCAGAACCTAAACATCTGATCGCTCAGCAGATACACGGCTCGCTTATTGCTCGTCTCGTTTAGGGGCAGCTCGCGCTCGACAATCCCAAGCGACGCCAGCTTATCCACATAGCTCTTTACGTTGCTCGCAGGGATTCCCGTAGAGCTCGCAATCTCCGAGATCTTCGAGCGCCCCTGGGCAATTGCTTGCACGATCGCATCATATTGCTCGGGATTGCGGCACTCCTGCAATAGCAGGTTACTCGGCTCCTCAAAGAGATAGCCCGTAGGAGTTAGAAAAAGACGTTTGATGTTGTCCTTGAGCGGTGCGGCAGGATCGACTTTCTCGATATATGCAGGAATGCCACCTGTCATGCCATAGCAAACTGCAGCGTCTTCGCGACCCATGCTCTGCCACAACCCGAGGGTCGTCGTAAAATCGAGCGGCATGATCTTAAACTGGGCCGTACGCCTACCGTATAGTGGGCTCTCGTAGCCCAACACCTGCTCTTCCATAAACGAAAGCGACGACCCGCACAGGATAAGCATAAGCTTGGTCTCTTTGTACAAGTGATCGATCTTGTCTTGCAGCAACGAGCTGATCTCGGGATTCGATTGGGCGAGATAAGGATACTCGTCGATCACGACAATCAAACGTTCCGTGCGAGCCATGGTAGCCAACGCATCGAACGCCTCGTCAAAACTACGAAACGACACGCCAGCAACACCAACGGAGCCCGCAAGTATCGCCTGGCTAAAGCCATGCAGGTTTGCCTCTGCATTGGTACGACGAGCTTGAAAGTAAATAGCCTTCTTGCCTTGGATAAACTCTGTGATAAGGCGCGTTTTGCCCACGCGACGGCGGCCGTAAATCACAGGCATCTCAAAGGAGCCCGTGCCATACAGTCGATTGAGCTCGGACATTTCCACTGTTCTTCCGATAAACATAGGGCCATCCTTCCTTTGCGTTATAGCTAGCTATATTATACCTTCCTATAATATAGCTAGCTATAACGTAATTCGACAAGCGGCGCACACGAAAGGGGCGGTACACCACCGCACGTGGACCGTTCCGGAAAATGCATCCCGTTCTGGAGCCAAAAACTGGGCCGTAGTTTCCGCCAAACATGCCATCCGTTCATCCCATTCTGAGGCTTGAATCCGGAACACAGTTTCCGCTCCAAACAAAAGGCCCCGGCTCGCGATGGAGCCGGGGCCAAAGGTGCAGCATATACAGTTGGTGTTGTGCGCGAACAGCCCATCAGCAATGCCGTCTGCGCCCTACCCACGGTGACGGGCGCGGCTGTACGGCGTATCCACCATGGGCAGATCCGGACGCAGCTTGCCGTCGAATGCGCGATAGGCGTTCTGCACGGCGGGCGCCGTGGGGATCGTTGCGATCTCGCCAATGCCCTTGCCGCCATATGCCACGGGCAGCAGCTCGTCCTTCTCCACGTAGATGGCGTGGATATCCGGAATCTCGGGCGCACGGAACAGCCCGAGCGTACCGTACCTTGCCTGGGGCACGCAGTCCTTGAGCGGCCAATCCTCGGTAAGCGCGTAGCCCATGCCCATGAGCACGCCGCCTTCGATCTGACCCTGGATGGAGATGGGGTTGACCACCTTGCCGGAATCGTGCGCGGCATAGACCTCGCTCACGCGACCGTCATCATCCAGAATGACCACATGCGTGGCAAAGCCGTAGCAGATGTGGCTCTTGGGATTGGGAACGTCGGCGCCCAGTTTGTCGGTCGGCTCCAGGTACACATAGCTAAACTCACAGCCCTCGAGCGCCTTGATGGCGGCCGCGGGATCCTGAGGATGCATACCCTGGCCGGCGACGAGCTCCTGCGTGCGTAGCTGGTAGGCGCGACCGTCGTCGTACTCGATCTTGACGCCGTCGCCATGCGCGCTCACGGGAGTATCGGGTGCGGGCTTGCCGGCCTCGATGTCAAGCATGGCGTCGCGCAGCAGGAAGGCGGCGCCGCGCACGGCCTCGCCGGTCACGACCGTCTGACGTGAGCCAGACGTGGTACCGGAGTCGGGAGCGTTCTCGGTGGAGCACTCGCCGTTGGCAATGCAGCTCAGCGGCAGACCGCAGGCCTCGGCAACGTCCTGCAAAAAGACGGTGTTGCAGCCCTGGCCGATGTCGGACGTGGCGGCATAGACCACAGCCACGCCGTTCTCAACGCGAATCTTGCAGCGGCCGGCATCGGGCAGGCCCACGCCCACACCGGCGTTCTTCATGGCGCAGGCAATGCCGGCGTGGCCGGGATGTGCGTAGTAGGCATCCTTGACCTCGAGCAGCGTCTCCTTAAGCGCCGTGGAGCAGTCGGCAATCTGGCCGTTGGGCAAAACCTCGCCCGGCTCGATGGCATTACGGTAGCGAATCTCCCACGGATCCAGGCCGACCTTCTCTGCCAGCAGGTCGATTAGGCTCTCAAGCGCAAACTCGGACTGGCAAACACCAAAGCCTCGGTACGCACCGGCGGGCGGGTTGTTGGTGTAGTAGCCAAAACCGCGAATGTCGGTGTTCTGGTACTTGTAGGGACCGACGGCATGCGTACAGGCGCGCTCGAGCACCGGGCCGCACAGCGACGCGTAGGCGCCGGTGTCAAAGTTGATCTCGCAATCCAGGCCGGTAAAGTTGCCCTCGGCGTCGCAACCCAGCGTAAAGGTGCCGTCCATGGCATGACGCTTGGGATGAAAAGCAAGCGACTCAGCACGCGTGAGCTTGCACTTCACAGGACGCTGGAACTTATAGGCAGCGAGCGCGGCCAGATGCTGAATGGACACGTCCTCCTTGCCGCCAAAGCCGCCACCCACGAGCATGGTCTCTACAACCACACGCTCGGGCTCGTTGTCCCAGCCAAACATGTGGGCGCACTCTTTTCGCGTATCGTAGGCGCCCTGGTCGGTCGACTGCACCTTGACGCCGTTCTTGTACGGGAAGCCCACGGCGCACTCGGGCTCCAAGAAGGCATGCTCGGTAAAGGGCGTGGTAAAGCGCTGTGTCACGGTAAACGCGCTCTCTGCCAGCGCCTTGGCGGCGTCGCCGCGCGTCACGTGACGGCTCTGGCACACGTTGTCCTTGAGCTCCACCGTGTTGCCAAAGGCAAAGAAGCTGTCGTGCAGGCGCGGGGCGTCGGCAGCCCTGGCCTCGGCGATGTTGCGCACGGGCTCCAGCGGCTCGTAGTCAATCTTTACGAGCTTCTTGGCCTTCTCGAGCGTCGCCTCGTCCTCGGCAACCACCAGCACGATGGCATCGCCCACGCAGCGGGTGATATCGCCCTGGGCGATCATGACATCCCAGTCCTGGATAAGGTGGCCGACCTGGTTGACCGGCACGTCCTCGGCGCGCAGGATGCCCACCACGCCGGGCAGGGCCTCGGCCTTGGAGGTGTCGATGGAGAGCACGCGGGCGCGCGGATACTTGGAGCGCACGGCGCTGGCATAGGTCAGGCCCGGCTGATCAAGCTCGTCGATGTCGTCGGGATACTTGCCCTCACCGAGCACCTTCTTGCGCACGTCAATACGGAAGGCGCGCTTGCCCACGCCGTAGTCGTCGCCGCGCTCCAAGTCCTCGTCAATCTGCTTTTCGCCGCGGAGCACCGCAGCTGCCAGCGAAATGCCCTCGATAATCTTCTTGTAGCCGGTGCAGCGGCAGACGTTGCCGCGGATGGCGTACTTGATCTGCTCCTCGGTGGGCTCGGGGTCCTCGGCGATGAGCGCTGCACCCGCCATGACCATGCCGGGGATGCAAAACCCGCACTGTACGGCGCCCACGGCGCCAAAGGCGTATACAAAGGCCTCGCGCACGTCCTCGGGCAGGCCCTCGACGGTCACGATGTTGCGGCCGGCGGCAAGAGCGGTGGTCAGCACGCAAGCCTTGACGGCCGCGCCGTCCACGTGGATGGTGCAGGTGCCGCAGGCACCCTCGGAGCAGCCGTCCTTGGCGGAGTGAATGTGCAGGTCGTCGCGCAGGTAGCGCAGCAGCGGTTTGTTTTGGGTCGTCGTGCGCTCGACGCCGTTAACGGTAAAAGTGAATTCCTGTGCCATGGTGATTCCCTTCTACACGCCGGCGGCGATGCCGGTGCGGTCGTGGATGGCGCCATGCGGGCAGATGACGGCGCACATGCCGCACGACAGGCAGTCCGCGCCGTCGATATGGGCGCAGTTGTCCTCGATGCGGATAGCGCCGGCAGGGCACTTTTTGGCGCACATGCCGCAACCGATGCAGCTCGTGTCGCAGATCTTGCGGGCGATGGCGCCCTTATCGGTGTTGTTGCAGCGCACCAGGATGTTCTGGTAGCCGGGAACGAAGGCAATCACGCGCTGCGGGCACGCCATGCTGCACAGGCCACAGCCCGTGCACTTGGAGCGGTCCACGCGGGCGATGCCATCGACCAGCGCAATGGCGCCGTGGGGGCAGGCCGTGACGCAGGCGCCACAGCCAATGCAGCCTTCGCTGCAGTGGGCGTCGCCGCCTGCGGAGGCGCAACCGCTTCCGCAGGCAACGTAGGCCACGTTATGTTGAATGGATTTGGCCATAAGAGACTCGCCTATTTCTTAAGAAGGTACGAATAGTTGTCGCGCACAGCCCTGATGGTCAGGCGGACGGCCTCGGGAAGACCGGTGTTGACGGCATCGACCGAGACGGTGCGGACCGTGCCGGCGACGCGAACCTTAAAGTGGTCCTCGTCCACGGCCAGGAAGCCCTCGTTCTCGGAGTTCTCCATGTCCTCCTCGCTCCAGAACAGGGTGAGCTTGTCCTTGTAGGGACGACCCTCCTGGTAAGGGCAGAACACGGCGCAGTTGCCGCACTCGTTGCACATGCCGTCGACATGGACGACCTGATGCTTGGCCAGGCCCGGCACCTTAATTGCCACGTTGGCGCGGTTGGGGCACACGTCGCAGCAGACCTCGCACACCGAGCCGCAGCCCAGGCAGCGAGTCTTGGTGCAGTTGCGCTTGTCGCGGCACAGCGACCCCTTGCGCTCGTAGCAGGTATCCTCGCGACCGGCCTGAGCATTCTGGTCGGCGTACTTGTTAAAGTCCACGCCGGCGATGGCACGGGCGACTTCGGCGGCGTCGGCGATAGCCTCGACCACGGTAGCAGGACCGCGACGGCAGTCGCCCGCAGCCCAGACGCCCTCGACGCCGGTGGAGGTGGCGGCAAGACGGCCGCGACGGTCGTGCTCAACACCCGCGGCGTCGTACAGGCTGGCATCGATGCCCTCGCCCACGGCACAGATCACCGTGGTGGCGGAAAGCTCGACGGTCTCGCCCGTGGCGACGGGGCTACGACGGCCGCTTGCATCCGGCTCGCCAAGCTCCATAACGTCGCAGGTTAGCACAGCGCCGTTGAGTGCCTTGGGCCCCAGCAGCTCGCAGAACTCAACGCCGTCGGCAAGAGCAAGATCGAACTCTTCCTCGTCGGCGGGCATCTGCTTCTTGGTGCGGCGATACACCAGGCGCACGTTCTTCACGCCGGCCAGGCGCTTGGCCACGCGAGCCGCATCCATGGCGGTGTTGCCGGCGCCAATGACGACGACGTCCTCGCCCAGCTCGAGCTTCTCGCCCTTCTTGGCGGCCTCGAGGAACTCCAGCACGTCGAGCTCGGCGCCCTCGCCCAAGCCTGCAGAGCCGGGCATCCAGGCACCGGTGGCCACGACCACGTCGGTAAAGCCCTGGGCCTTGAGTTCGTCGATGGAATCCACGCGAGCGTTGAGCCGCACCTTGGCGCCAAAGGCCAAGCAGAGCTCGGCATCGTGGGAGATATCGTCGCTCGCGATACGGAACTCGGGGATCACGTGACGGACCACGCCGCCGAGCGAATCGCGGGCCTCGAAGATGGTGACGGGCACGCCGGCGCGCGTCAGGAAGAACGCCGTTGCCAGACCGGCCGGGCCGCCGCCGATAACGGCAACGTTGCGCTCGCCGTCGTTGGCGATGGCCTGGGCGCGCAGCTTGGGCAGCACGGCGGTCATGGCCTCGCGGGCGGCCCTGAGCTTGCTGGCGCGAATCTGGGCGCCTTCGGGCTCGTAGAACGCACGCTCGCAAGCGCGGCCGCAGGGATGCGGGCAGATGGTGCCGGTAATGAACGGCAGGGCGTTGCGCTCGATGATGATGTTGAGCGCGTCCTCAAAGCGGCCTTCGTCAACAGCCGCCAGATAGGCGGGAATGTCCTGCTGAATGGGGCAGCTCGTGCGGCACGGCGTGGTAAAGCAGTCGTTGAGCGGGCTCTTGCCGGCGACCTTGCGGTCGGGCAGCGGGCGCAGCGGCTTCTTGTAGAGCGGGTTGGTGAGCGAGTCGGTCTGGATCGCGGTCACGGCGTCGAGCGAGACGCCCTTAAACGGCTTGCCGTCCAGATCGGCAAACTCGCCGGCCATCTGGCTAAAGCGCTCGTAACCGCCGGGCTTGAGCACGTCGGTCGCCAGGGTGACGGGCCAAATGCCGGCATCGTACAGGGCGCGGATGTTGTAGACCGTGGCGCCGCCGGAGTAGCTGATGCGCAGCTTGCCGTCGAACTGCTCGGTAATGCGGCGGGCAGCCTCGATAGTCAGCGAGAACAGCGAACGGCCCGACATGTACATCTCGGTGGAGGGCAGCTCGTTTCTCGTCACGTCGACGGGGAAGGTGTTGGTGAGCTTGACGCCAAACTCCAGGCCGCGATCGGCACACAGGGCAATCAGGCGCTCGAACATAGGCACGGCATCGACCCACTGCAGGTCCTCGCGGAAGTGCGTATCGTCGAAGACGATGTAATCAAAGCCCAGCTCGTTCAGACGCTGGCGGGCAAACTCATAGCCCAGCAGCGTGGGGTTGCACTTGATGTAGGTGTTGAGGCCCTTCTCGGTGATCAGATAGGTCGCGATGCGCTCGATCTCCGCCGGCGGGCAGCCGTGCAGGGTAGACTCGGTGATGGAGTTGGACACGCGCGCCGGGATGGACTCGACAAATGCGGCATCGACATGCTCAAACTTGTCCAGGTTGGCGAGCGCCCATGTGCGGCACTCGTTCCAGACGTCGGAGCCGCTGGCGTCCTTCATACCCTCGATGTAGGCGTCGACCTTGGGACTCTTGATGCCCTCCAGGTCATAACCCACGGACATGTTGAAGACAAAACCGTCCGGGCTGCCCAGGCCGTACTCGCGAGCGATCAGGTGGCAGGCAAACCATGCCTTCACGTACTCGGCAAAGGCCTGCGGAACCTCGAGCTCGGTCGACCACTCGCAGTTGTAGCACTCGTCCTGCGCCACGATGCAGGGCTTGTTCACACACTTGGAGAGCTCCTCGCCGTCCATAACCTGAACGGTCTTAAGCTCAAAGAAGCGGGAACCGGCCACATAAGAGGCCACGATGTTCTGGGCAAGCTGCGTGTTGGGACCGGCGGCCGGGCCAAACGGAGTCTCGATGCGCTCGTCAAAAATGGGAAGCGCGCCCTCCTGGTTGGTCGTGACCATCTTGCGCACGCCAAAGACGGCGCCCTGAGTCTTGTGCTCCTCGATGATCCAGTTCATCAGCTGCGAAAACGGGATCGGCCTCATGATGTCGCTCATAGTGAGCTCCTCTCTGTAACGCCCGGCGAGACCGCGCGGCGGGCGCAAATACGGTGTAGCGCTAGCACAGCGCCGGCGACCCCGCGGAGGTCGCCTATACGCGCGTCGAATGCGGCGAAACACCCGACGCGCGTGAATCTACTTGTGAATTAGTAGGTGCAATCGTTGAGCGTGCTCCAGAGCTTCTTGGACTCAGCCATGGTCCACGCGTTGATCTTGTCCTCATCAATCCCAACGAACTCGCGATCCTTGTACAGGACGCGGCCGTTGATGATGGTGGTGCGGCAGTTTTTGCCCATCATGCCAAAGAGCATGTGGCCGTCGATGTTCTCCTCGCTCAGCGGCGTAAAGGGCTTGTAGTCCATAACGATAACGTCGGCGGCAGCGCCGGCCTCGAGCACACCAAGCTTGCGATCGAAGTACTTGCTCGCCATCTTGGCGTTGTTCTCGAACAGCATCGTCATGGCCTCGCACCAGCCCACGTTGGGCATGGCAGCGTTGTGGCGCTGAATGATCAGGAAGACCTTAAGGCTCTCGAGCATATCGTGGGTGTAGGCGTCGGTACCCATGCACACGGGGATGCCG
>DAIMBN010000021.1:0-21966 GCA_036718335.1 Coriobacteriaceae bacterium | reverse complement strand
CCGCGGCGGAAGAACTCGAGCACGGGGGCGCAGCCCACGGCGTTGCCCATATTGGATTCGGGGTTGTTGACCAGCCAGGTGCCGGACTCCTTGACGATATCCATCTCGGCAGGCGTCACGTGGATGCAGTGGCCCAGCATGGTGTCGGGACCAAGCAGGTTGTGCTGCAGCAGGCGCTCGACGGGGCTGATGCCACCGCGGTTGAGGCGGGAGTCCCACACGTCATTCATGCCCTCGCACACATGGATGTGGAAGCCGGTCAGGCCGTTGTTGGCCTCGGCCATCTTGTCCATGGTCTCGTCCGACAGCGTAAAGGTGGCATGCCCGCCAAACATGGCGGCGATCATGTGGTTGTCGTTATCGCGACGCTCCTTGGCGGCCCACTGGGCAAATTCGGCGTTCTCGGCAATGGCCTGGTCGCATTTTTCCTGGCCACGGCGATCGGAAACCTCGTAGCACAGGCACGAACGCATGCCCAGCTCCTGAGCTGCATCCTTAATGGTAAAGAGGCTTCCCGGGATCTCACAGAAGCTCGCGTGATGATCGAAGATCGTAGTGACGCCATCGCGGATGGAGTCCAGAATCGTGGCATAGGCGCTGGCCTTGGTGCCGTCGAGCGTCAGGTTGTCGTCGATCTTCCACCACTGCTGCTCAAGATTCTCCAGGAAGTTGGTGGGGTTGCAGCCCTTAATGGCAAGGCCGCGGGCCAGACCCGAGTAGATGTGGGTGTGGCAGTTGATGAGTCCGGGCATGATGAGGTTGCCCCGGGCATCGACGTACTCGGCATCCGGGTACTTGGCCTTGAGCTCGCGCTCGGGGCCCACTTCGACGATCGTATCTCCGTCAATGGCGACCGCACCGTTTGGAATGAACGGGGTCTGAGCGTTGCGGGTAAAGACGGAACCGTTAGCGACCAGAAGCATGGATGCTCCCTTCAACATCAGAGGCGGGGTTTGACACCTCTGACATGGCGGAGTGCGAAGCGCCGGCCTACACCGGAAACGGGCCCTCTCCCGTCAACGCTTCACCAAAGGGACAAACCCTTTGAAGTGCGGCTTGGCGCCGCATGGCGTCGGCGGACGAGGCGATGCGTCCGCCGACGAATAGCACCGAATTGGTTACTTCTTGCTCTCGGGCAAGACCAGATCCACGGCAGCGTCCTTGGCGGCATCGATGTGCTGAGCCACGACCGGCGTCTGCGGAAGGATCAGGTTAAGGACAATGGCCATGATGGCGGTGGGGGTTACGGCATTGGAGCCGATGACGGTGGACACCCAGGCGGGCATACCCTCGCCGGCAAGGCAACCGCTGGCCATCCAGATACCCAGGCCAAAGACGACGGAGGTGCCGACGATAGTGGTAGTGCGCTGCGTGAGGCCCTCGCGGGTGAACATGCGCACGCCGTTCATGGTGATGGTGCCAAAGACGCCGACGGTCGCGCCGCCGATGACGGGCTGCGGGATAGCGGAAAGGACGGCAGAGAGCTGCGGAAACAGACCGGCGATGGCAAAGACGGCCGCGATGATCACAAAGACCCACTTGTTGACGACTTTGTTGGAGCAGATGATGCCAACGTTCTGGCCAAGGGCGCTGGTGGGAAGACCGCCCAGCAGGCCGCCGACCATAGAGGTGAGGCCCTGGGACACGATAGCGCCGGAGAGCTCGCGCTCGGTGGGCATACGGTCGATGGAGCCCAGGCAGGCGGCAGAGACGTCGCCGATAACCTGGATGGCAACCATGGGGAACACGACGGCAAGGGTAATGCAGACCTCGGGATCAAACTCGAGCGCATAGGGCATGAGCTTGGGAAGGGCGAAGACCTGGGCGGTGGCGACGCTGGAGAAGTCGATCATGCCAAAGGGGATGGAGACGATCATACCAACGATCATGCCAAAGAACACGGATCCCAGCTTGAGCGTGCCCTTGCCAAAGTTGGCGAGCGCAAAGACCACGGCGAAGGTGATAAGAGCGACGCACCAGGCCTGCGGGGTGCCCCACAGCGGCGTACCCATACCGCCGGCCATATACTTGACAGCCGTGGGATAGAGAGAGACGCCAATGGAGAAGATGACCGTACCGGTCACGACGGGCGGGAACAGCCACTTGATCTTGCTGTAAGCCAGACCAAAGAGGACCGCGACGGCGCCGCCGACGATCTCGCCGCCCAGCAGTGCACCAAAGCTAAAGCCCGAGGCACCCATGGCCTGCAGGGCCGGCAGGAACGCGAACGAAACGCCCATGACGATGGGCAGGCCGCCGCCGATGCGACGGAAGGGGGCGAAAGCCTGAAGGGCCGTGTCGATCGCCGAAAGAATGAGCGCGACCTGGATGATGTCGGTGCTCTGCTGGCTATTAAAGCCGTAGACGCCGGCCATGATGACCGCCGGGGTAATGATGCCGGCAAACGATGCCAGTACGTGCTGAAGGGCACACGGGATCATTTCCTTAACGGGAGGCATGCCTTCGCGAGTGAACAGGGCTTCAGTGCCGTTCGTAACCGTCTCCTGGGTCATTTGACCACCAATCCTCGAAGTAGTTGTTTTCGCATCTAACGCTCTATTGTGACGCAGTGCGGGGTTGAGGTTGTGCCTTCATTGCATATCGTATTAAAGATGATTCTCATTCTCAATAATAATTTTTTGTTATCAGACCATTCTTCAGCTGAAATAACGCATTTCCGCAGGTCAGGAAAGTGTCTGGTCAAAATAACATCTAACTTTTCTTTTGGTCAACCGTTTACCGCTAAATTCCTACCGTTCGTCTGCATTACGCAATGTACCTGCGGATATACGAGATGGTGGGCAGCGTGTTACCATGAGAAAAAATTGTTATGAACATTTCCGTTTTCACCCAAAGGAGTTGCCCGTGAACGAGACCGTACGCCGCTTTTTGCCGATGGTCGATTTTCTGGAGCAGATACTCGGCAAAAACAGCGAAATCGTGCTGCACGATTTCTCGGATCCCGACCACGCCATCGTCGATATTCGCAACGGCATCGTGAGCGGCCGCAAGGTCGGCGGTCCCGCCACCGATCTGGCGCTCAAGATCATGCACGACCCCAAGTATCGCGACCTGCCGTTTATTACGGGCTACGAGGGGCGTGGTGCCGGCGGCAAGACGTTGGAGTCAGCGACGTACTTTATCCGCGAGAATAACGAGATCGTCGGTATGCTCTGCGTTAACACCGACCTCTCGACCGTGCGCTCCATCAACGCCATGGCGCAGCAGCTCATGGCGTGCTTCGACGCGGCGCCGACGCGCACGGAGCCCGCCCCTATCGAGGTCGAAAGCCTTTCGGAGTCCACACAGGAGCTTATCGACCGCAGCATTGCCGAGCTGCTGAGCGCGCGCGGGCTGGATGTAGCGTCGCTTGGTCAGAGCGACCGCGTGGACGTCATTCGCCACCTCAACGGCAACGGGGTGTTCATGCTCAAGGGCGCCGTGGCCTGCGCCGCCACCGCGCTGGGCATCTCGGAGCCCAGCGTCT
This sequence comes from Coriobacteriaceae bacterium, assembly GCA_036718335.1. Taxonomy (GTDB): domain Bacteria; phylum Actinomycetota; class Coriobacteriia; order Coriobacteriales; family Coriobacteriaceae; genus Collinsella. The sequence goes on along the minus strand of DAIMBN010000021.1, from coordinate 18,479 downwards.
ACCGCTACCTGCAAAAAGTCCGCAAGGAAGGCTAACCCGCTGATTCCTTGGGAGCGGAGGAAAACGGATCATTTTTGTCGCATCGCTTGACAAAAGACCCTGCAGCTCGCACTGCAGGGTCTTTTTGCATGTCATGTTTAGTTGTTGCCAACGCCTTAGAGAGCGGCGACGACCTCGATCTCAACCAGACCGCCGGCCGGAAGGGCGGCAACCTGGAAAGCGCTGCGCGCGGGGAACGGGGCCTCGAACTTGGAGGCGTAGATCTCGTTCACGGCAGCGAAGTCGGCGATGTCGGCCAGGTAGACCGTGGTCTTGACGACATCGGCAAAGGTGGCGCCGGCAGCGGTCAGCAGAGCCTCGACGTTAGCAAGGGACTGCTTGGCCTGGGCCTCGACGCCCTCGGGCAGCTTGCCGGTTGCGGGGTCGATGCCCAGCTGGCCGGACAGGAACACCATGTTGCCGGTCTGGATACCGGGGGAATACGGGCCGATGGCTGCGGGTGCGTTATCGGAAGACACGACGGTCTTGCTCATGTTTTTCTCCTTACGATCAGATAGAGAGCGTGAGCGCGGCGTTCGCACCGGGAGGCACAATTCGGTCTGAACACCGCGCTTGATTTGGGATAGTACTCAAGGTTTCCGCGCGATGCAAGATTATTATCACGTTGCGAGAATAATTTATCGCCCAACGGCACCTGTCGGCCGCTGAACGGCACGACCGGACGGTGAAGCTCAAAATGATCCGTTTCCCTCCGTCCCCATCGGATCAGGTAATCCATAGGGGACGGAGGGAAACGGGTCATTTTTGCTGCAAGGACTGCTGAAGACTTTATCCCGCTTGGAGCACGGGCATCGCCCGCCGCAACAGCACCACTATACTTTTGAGTATCTGAGCATTTTGAAAGGCAGGATATGACCGCAACCGCCAGTCGAACCACCAACCGCAGACCCGAGCTTTTGGCGCCCGCCGGAGGGCCCGAGCCCTTTGCCGCCGCACTCGCCGCCGGGGCAGACGCCATCTACTGCGGCATGGGCAGCTTCAACGCCCGCCGCAAGGCCACCAACTTTACCGACGAGGCCTTTGAGCAAGCCTGCCGCGCCGCACATCTAGCCGGGTCGCGCGTCTACGTCACGGTCAACATCGTCATCAAGCAGTCCGAGATGAGCGATGCGCTGCAACTCATCCATCGCTGCTCCACGCTGGGCGCCGATGCCTTCATCATCCAGGACTGGGGCCTGTTCTTTGAGGTCAAGCGCACCATGCCCGGCATCGAGACGCACATCTCAACCCAGGCGAACATCCATGATGACCGCGGAACGCTTTGGTGCCACGAGCAGGGCGCCGACCGCGTGACCCTCTCGCGCGAGCTCTCCATCGACGAGATCGCCGTCATTCACAACGCCGCGCCCGATGTCGACCTCGAGGTCTTTAGCCACGGCGCCATCTGCTTTTGCTACTCGGGCCTGTGCCTGCTGTCGAGCTTTGCCATGGCGGGACGATCGGCAAACCGCGGCATGTGCGCCCAGCCCTGCCGCCTGCCCTACGAGCTGATCGACGAGAGCGGCCGCTCGCTCTCCCCTGTCGGTCGCGAGCGCGCGCTGTGCCCGCGCGACACCAACACGTCGCAGCTTGTTCGCCGTCTGTATGACGCCGGCGCCGCATCGCTCAAGCTCGAGGGCCGCATGAAGGCTCCCGATTACGTGTATTCCATCGTCGACGTGTATCGTCATCAGATTGATGACATGCTGGCCGATGTTTCGACCTCCAAGGATGAGGATGCAGCCCGCCAGCGACAGCTCAAGCGCTGCTTTAACCGCGACTTTACGCACGCCTACCAAGACGGTACCTCGGGCGACGAGATGATGAGCTACGAGCGCTCCAACAACCGCGGCCAGATTGTGGGCACGGGTCTGGGCAGCCGCCTGGCCAACCGCGATGTACGCGGACTCAAGCCCGACGATCGCCGTCGCCGCGCCGCCATCGCCCGCATTGAGCTGTTTGAGCCCGTGGGCAAGGGCGACCTGCTGGAGCTTCGCCATGATAACGAGTTTGACCAGTTCCTGACCACCATTGCCGCCGATGATGCCGCTGCCGGCGATGTTATCGAGTGTCGCGTGCCCCGTAGCATGCCCGAGGGCTGCCGCGTGCGCGTGATTCGAAGCCAGCGCGCCATTGACGCCGCCGGCGCCGCGCTCAAGCGCGATGTGCTGCGCCGCCGCGCCGTAGACGTGTCCGTTGTGGCGCGTCTGGGCGAGCCGTTTGCCGTTACGCTCACCTGTTGCGACGATCCTTCGCTTACGGCCACGGCCACGGGCTTTACCGTCGAGGCTGCCAAGACCCGCGCCGTCGAGGCATCCGATCTAGTTGAGCACGTCGGGCGCATGGGCTCCTCTCCCTTTGAGGCCGCAAGCTTTGACGTTTCGCTCGACGCCGGCTGCGGTATGGGCTTTTCCACCGTGCACAAGGTGCGCGCCGCCGCTTGTAAGGCGCTGGAAGAGGCCATTCTGGCACCGTACGAGGAGCGCGCGAAAACGCTCGAGCTGCCGGCGATTGTAACCAGTGATTCCCGCCCCGCGCCCGAGCACTACCGCGATGAGCCGCAGATCTGCGCCACCGTCACCTCGCTCGAGGCCGCCGAGGCCGCTCGCGCCGAGGGTGTAACGCGCATCTACATGACCACCGACGCGCTCGATGCGGCCGAGCTCTCCCCCGCCGATGCATTTGAGCAGGGCATCGTACCCGTACTCGACGAGGTCTGCCGCGCCGTTGACCACGTACGCGTCGACCCGTGGGTTGTTGCCGGCGCCACGGTCGCTATTGGCAACATCTCTGAGCTTGCCCTGGCCGCCCAGGTTGGCGCCACGGCCGAGATTCGCTCTTGCCTGCCGGTGCACAACACGCCCTGCATGGAGGCGCTTGCCGAGCGCGGAGCCGGTGCGTTTTGGCTCTCGCCCGAGATCACACTCGACGAGATTGTCTCGCTCGGCGCCGCCGCGCCCGCGGCTCTGGGCATCACCGTCTTTGGCCGCCCGCGCGTCATGACAAGCGAGCATTGCATTCTGCAGGTTGCCAACGGCTGCATCCACGATTGTGTCAACTGCCGTCTGCGTGCCCGCAAGCTCTCGCTCAAGAATATCGACGGAAAGGTCATGCCCGTCCGCACCGACATCCACGGCCGCTCTCGCCTGTACGATGCCTACCCCATCGACCTCACGCCGCAGGTTCCTCAGCTGCTCGATGCCGGCGTGCGTCGTCTCATGGTGGACGGAACGCTGCTCGAGGCAGATGAGGTGGGCCGTGCCGTCGCCCGCGTCCGTCGTGCCGTCGAAGCCGCGCAGGCCGGCCGCAAGCCCGCCGCCCGCCTACGCGGGGCGACCTCGGGCTGCATGTTTGTGGGAATCAGCTAACCGAAAGGCTTACACGTGAACGAAGAACCTCAAGTCCTCTACTGCGACGCCTGGCTCATGGCCATCGACAAGCCCGCCGGCATGATCGTCCACGGCGACGGCACCGGCGAGCGCACACTCACCGACTACGCCAGCGACCTGCTGCTGGCGATGGGCGACGGCTTTGCCGCGACCGATATGCAGCCGCTCAACCGCCTAGACCGCGACACCACCGGCGTGGTGCTGTTCTCGCTCGACAAGCAGACGCAGCCCGCCTTTGACCAGATGGTCATCGACCACGCCTTCGAAAAGCACTACCTGGCGCTCGCCGAGGGCAAGATCGACTGGAACGAGAAGCTCATCGACAAGCCTATCGCTCGCGATCGCCACGATAGCCGCAAGATGCGTGTCGGCGCCAGCGGAAAGCCCTCTCAGACGCGCGTCAAGGTACTCAAGCGCCTTAAGAGCCGCCGAGGCCTGCCCGCGCGTTCGTATATCGATGTTGAGCTGCTCACCGGCCGCAAGCATCAGATTCGCGTGCACCTGGCCAGCGAGCGTCACCCCCTGGTTGGCGACGACCTGTACGGAACGCCGCGCCCCTGCGGCCTGATGCTCCACGCCCACAGCGTGTCCTTCACGCATCCCGTAACCGGCGGGCACATCCACATCGAAGCCCCCTGCCCCTGGGAGCCCTAAAACCCGCCAAAAAGGGACAGGTTTATTTTGGCAGGTTTTATCTGGGCAAACGTCAAAACCACCACGATGGCTCAGCCGTGGCGCCAAAACGTCTCAATCTGTAACAGTTAAAACCCATTTTCCGGTCTGTCTGTTACAGATCGAGACATTCGAATCTCCCTCAAGGGAAAATCTCAATCTGTAACACCTAGCCCACTTTTAGCGGTCCAGTTGTTACAGACTTAGACAAAACCGGTAGACAACGAGAGCGGCAACGCCCGTGATGGACGTTGCCGCTTTTCTATTGAGAAAACTACTCGGTTTCCGTTGCTAACCACCACAATGGGGACAGGCGCCTTCGCGGTGGTTTTGGCCTTAGCCCGTCCCCTGCTGCTAGACCGTGATGACGTTGTCCATTGCCCGGTACTTGGTGGGGACCTCGCCTGCGGTAATAATCGTTGCGTCTCGGAAGTCCGCGAACTTGATGGGCGCCACCATACCAAATTTACTGGCGTCCGAGATTACGAAGCGTTTGGCGGTATGGCGCATCGAGATACGCTTGACCTGCGCTTCCTCGATATCGGGCGTCGTAAAGCCCTGCTCGGCGGCAATGCCGTTAGAACCCCAAAAGCCGCAGTTAAAGTTGTAGCGGTCTAGGGTTGCCAGAGCATCGGGGCCAACGAGCGCCTCGGTCTCGGGTTTAAGCTCGCCGCCCAGCACCACGGTGCGCATGCCGCGCACAGCGAGATGCTGAGCATGGAGCACGGAATCAGTCACATAGGTGACCGATTCGAGATGCGGAAGATGCTCGATGAGTCTGAGCGTTGTCGAACCCGAATCGATGTACACAAAGCTCTCGGGCTCCACGAGCGCCGCGGCGCGGGCGCAGATACGCTCCTTGTCGTCGTTATGGAGGTCGCTGCGCTCATTAAGCGTTAGGTCGCGCGTCACGTGCGCGCGTTCAAGACTCGTCGCTCCACCGTGGACCTTGGCGATGCGATGCGCTCGGTCGAGCGTCTGCAGGTCGCGCCGAATGGTAGACGCCGTCACGCCCAGGGTATCGGCAAGCTCTGGCACAGTAACCGAGCCAGCCTGCTGCACCATCGACACAATCGCATTAAGCCTATCTTCCGCTAGCATCGCTTAATCCTCCTCGGGATACACGACTCCCCAGTCGGCGCGAAGCCTGGTCATAAGCTCCATAACATCAGAAGCATAACCCAGCAGCTCGCGCTTGGAGTCGTCGCCGGCAACGGCCTTCTCAAGATCGGCCATCTCATAGCACAGGGCGTAAGCCTCGGTGCCGGCGTGGACCTCCTCGCGGTGGCCGTCCGCAGTCCACACGATGGTCGCGTGATCGGCACGCGGATAATCGTTGACCTCGATGTAGCACTTATCGAAGCTGATGACCGAGCGCTTAGGCTGCTTGGAGTGGAGCGTGAGGCTCACCACGCCCAGCTGCTGTTCGGAATTACGGCATACGATGCCGCCCGCAACGTCAACGCCGGTCTCACAGGTATTGCCCAGCGAGACAACCTCAGCGGGCTGGCTCGCCATAAAGAGGCGCATGACAGACAGGGCATACACGCCAATATCGAGCATGGCACCGCCAGCAAGGTTGCGGTTGTAGAAGCGGTTGGTCAGGTCGCCGTACTCCTTATAGCTGCCAAAGTTGAGTTGGGCGAGATTCATGCGGCCGAACTCACCGTCATCCATGCGGCGACGCAGCTCTTGATATAAGGGCATGTGAAGCACCGTGGTGGCGTCCATAAGGACGACGTTGTGATCACCGGCAATGGCGCGGGCCTCGTCGAGCTCGGCGGAGTTGAGGGTAATAGCCTTCTCACAGAGCACGTGCTTGCCGGCTGCCAGAGCGGATCGCAGGTAGGTGATGTGAGTGTTGTGCGGCGTGGTGATATAGACTGCGTCAATGTTCGGATCGGCATAGAGATCCTCGACCGTTTCATAGACCTTCTCAACGCCATACTGCTCTGCAAAAGCTTGAGCCTTGGACAGCGTGCGGTTGGCAACGCCCGCAAGCTTGCGGCCGGCAAGAGCGAGAGACTGGGCCATCTGGTTGGCGATAACGCCGCACCCGATCACAGCCCAACGAAGCTCGGGAGCCGTAAAAATATCGTTGGGGAATCGCTTGTCCTGGACCGAGGCAAATGCCGCCTTAGCGGCTGCTTCGGCGTCGAGCGGAGCCTGTTTGGAATCTGCCATTATGTGCCTCCTGAGGTATCGGAAGTCCTTCATTTCTAGCAACCCTATATTCGCACAATTGCGCGCGTATCTGCTCGTATTTGCGTGTTTATTTGCTTATCGGTCATTATTTAGCCATAGTTGGCAGATTTTTGCGCGGTTATGCGCATTATCGCGCAAGGCTATGCGCGTAAATGCGCATGCGACGATCCTTATGAAACATAAAAGGGCGGAACACCATAGCCATAAAAGACAGAGTAGGCTGTATTACTCCACCCCTCTGGGGGGCGCAGCCATCAAAGGACTGTTCCAAACTGCCGGCAGATAGGGACTTCCCTAACTGCCGGCACATAGGGAACGTCCCCAGCTACCGGCGTTTCAACGGCACTCATTTAAGCCTGTCCCCAATGAATGCCAAGCGACGACCACTCATTTAAGTCTGTCCCCATTGAGTATGTCCCCAATGACTGCCAATCATCGGCCACTCATTTATGTCTGTCCCCAATGAGCCCCCAATGAGTAGGGATAGAAAAAGGCCCGGGTGCCGTGGGGCATCCGGGCCTTTGCTGGCAACTTGTTGTTGCGGGCAGCTTAGAACTTGTGGCCGCACTTCTTGCAGACGCGCAGCTTGTTCTTGCCGTCCTTCTCGTGACCGACGCGGGTAACCTTACCGCACTCGGGGCAAACGAGATTGACGTTGGAGGCGTCGATGGGAGCCTCCTGCGAAACGATGCCGCCCTGCTGGTTGGCAGCGTTGGGCTTGACGGCCTTCTTGACGACCGAAACGCCCTCGACAACGACCTTGTTCTCGGCGGGGAGAGCACGCAGGACAACGCCCTGCTTGCCGCGATCCTTACCAGAGAGAACCTGGACCTTATCGCCCTTCTTGATATACATATATCTCCCCTAACTACAGGGTCTCGGGAGCGAGCGAGACGATCTTCATGTACTTCTTGTCACGAAGCTCGCGAGCGACAGGCCCGAAGATACGGGTGCCGACGGGCGAACCATCGTTGTTGATGACAACGCAGGCGTTCTCATCAAAGCGAATGTAGGAGCCATCCTTGCGGCGGATCTCCTTAACGGTGCGAACGACGACGCAACGGACAACGTCCTTCTTCTTGACGTTGGCGCCAGGGGTAGCCTCCTGGACAGCACCGATGAACACATCGCCGATGCCTGCATAACGACGCTTGGAACCGCCAAGCACCTTGATGCAGCGAATCTTGCGAGCGCCGGAGTTGTCGGCGACGTTCAGCATGGTTTGCATCTGAATCATGGTAGATGTTCCTCCGAACTAAGAACCGAAGAGAGGTGCGCTGCCTTTATACGGCCTGTGGTATGCAAGCCAGGCATACGCACATCTTCGGAAACGTACAAGTCGTAAGAGCGACTGCTTATTTAGCGCGCTCGACGACCTCGATGAGGCGCCAACGCTTCATCTTGGACATAGGACGGGTCTCCATAACGCGGACAGTGTCGCCCACGCCAGCCGTGCACTCCTCGTCGTGAGCGTGCAGCTTCTTGGAGCTGGTCATCATCTTGCCGTACTTGGGGTGACGCTTGCGCTCGGTGATGGTGACAACAATGGTCTTGGCACCGGAGACGGAGGTAACGACACCCGTACGGACCTTACGCGAGTTACGCGAATCAGTCATGTTCTCTCCTTAGGTCCTACTCGGCGACAGCGGACTTCTCCGCTGCGATCTCACGGGCGCGCTGCTCCGTGAGGACGCGAGCGATGTCCTTCTTCACGGTGTTGACGCGAGCGGTGTTGTCCAGCTGGCTGGTGGCCATCTGGAAACGAAGGTTAAAGAGCTCGGCGCGCATTTCCTTCAGCTTCTCAACGAGCTGAGCGTCCGAGAGCTCACGAATCTCTGCGGGCTTCATTAGTTCTCCTCCTTGGCGGCGGCGGCGTCCTCAGCAGCCCACTTGGCCTTGAGAGCGGCCTCCTCAGCCATCTCCTTCTCGATGCGCTGCTCAGCGTTCTTGGCAGCAACAATCTTGGTCTTGATGGGGAGCTTGTGCTGCGCAAGACGCAGAGCCTCGCGAGCGACCTCCTCGGGAACACCCTTGACCTCGAACATGATGCGGCCGGGCTTGACGACGGCCACCCACTCCTCGGGGTTACCCTTACCAGAACCCATGCGAGTCTCGGCAGGCTTCTTGGTGATGGGCTTATCGGGGAAGATCGTGATGTAGACACGACCGCCACGCTTCATGTAGCGGGTCATGGCAATACGAGCGGCCTCGATCTGACGGTTGGTGATCCAATGGGCCTCGAGAGCCTGGATACCAAACTCGCCGAAATGCAGCTCGGTATTACCCTTGGCCTGGCCCTTCATGGAGCCACGCTGCACCTTGCGGTGAAGAATACGCTTAGGGGCAAGCACTACTGACCCCTCCTCTCGGAGTTACGACGACGAGGACGGGAAGAGCCCTCGAGTGCAGGGTTGGGAACAGGCTGGCCCGGGAGCTTCTCGCCCAGGTAGATCCAGACCTTCACGCCGCAAGCGCCCATGGTGGTGCTGGCGACAGCCGTGCCGTAGTCGATCTTGGCGCGGAGGGTGTGCAGAGGCACGCGACCCTCACGGTACCACTCACGACGGCCCATCTCGGCACCGCCGAGACGACCGGAGCACTGGATACGGATGCCCTTGGCGCCGGCCTTGCGAGCGGACTGGACAGCCTTGCGCATAGCGCGACGGAAGGCAACGCGGCCCTCGAGCTGCTCAGCAATGGACTGCGCAACGAGGTTGGCGTCGAGCTCGGGGCGCTTGATCTCGACAACGTCGACGGAGAGCTGGCCCTTGGAGACGCCAGCGACCTTCTCGAGCTCGGTGCGGAGGGTATCGATCTCGGCACCCTTCTTACCGATGACAACGCCGGGGCGAGCGGTGAGGATGATGACCTTCACCTTGTCGCCAGCGCGCTCGATCTCGACACGGGAGACAGCTGCGCGGGAAAGACGCTTCTCGAGGTACTTGCGGATCTCGAGATCGTTACCGAGGGTCTTAGCGTAATCCTTCTCTGCGAACCAGCGAGAGCGCCAGTTCTCGGTGATGCCAAGACGGAAGCCGGTGGGGTAGACTTTCTGACCCATACAGCTTTACGCCTCCTTTCGAGGAGCAACGACGACGGTGATGTGGGAAGTACGCTTCAGAATGCGAGAAGCGGAACCCTTGGCGCGGGGACGGATGCGCTTAAGCGTCGGACCCTCGTCAACATAGGCAGCGGCGACAACCAGGTTGTCGGCACGCAGACCGTTGTTGTTCTCGGCGTTCGCAACGGCGGAACGGAGAACCTTCTCGACATCCACGGCGACGGCGCGGTCGCAGAAGTGGAGGATGTCGAAGGCCTGAGCGACAGGCTTGCGGCGGATCAGATCGACCACCAGGCGGGCCTTGCTGGGGGAAACACGCACGTACTTAGCGACGGCGCGAACCTCGGTGGCCTCAGTTTCAATAGACTTAGTTGCCATTTACGGTTAACCCCCTATTTGGCCTTGTGGCCACGGAACGTACGAGTCGGCGCGAACTCGCCGAGCTTGTGACCAACCATGGACTCGGTAACATACACGGGCACATGCTTGCGGCCGTCGTGGACGGCGATGGTGTGACCAACCATCTCGGGGAAGATGGTGGACGCGCGGGACCAGGTCTTCACGACGTCCTTCTTGCCAGCCTCGTTCATCGCGGTGATACGCGAGAGAAGGCGAGTCTCCACGAACGGGCCCTTTTTGAGACTTCTGCTCATAAGTGCTTTCTCCTAAAACTCGGTATCCGAAATTACTTCTTACGGCGACGAATGATGTGCTGGTTCGAGACCTTCTTCTTCTTGCGCGTACGAAGGCCCTTCGTCGGCTTACCCCAGGGGGTAACGGAGGGACGACCAGAGGTGTGGTTCTTGCCCTCGCCACCGCCGTGCGGGTGGTCGACAGGGTTCATGACGGTACCGCGGACGGTCGGGCGCACGTTCATGTGACGCTTACGGCCGGCCTTGCCGATGACGATGTTGGAGTGATCGGCGTTGCCGACCTCACCGACGGTGGCGCGGCAGGTAACGAGGATGCGGCGCATCTCGGAGGAAGGCATACGGACGATAGCGTACTTGCCCTCCTTACCCATCAGCTGGCAGGAGTTACCGGCGGAACGGGCGATAGCAGCGCCCTTGCCCGGCTGGAACTCGACGGCATGGATGAGCGTACCGACGGGGATGTCGGCGAGGGGCAGAGCGTTGCCCGGCTTGATGTCGGCGTCAGAACCGGACATGATGGTCTGACCGACCTCGAGGCCCTTGGGGGCCAGGATGTAGCGCTTCTCACCGTCAGCGTAGTGCAGCAGAGCGATGCGAGCGGAACGGTTCGGATCGTACTCGATCGTGGCAACCTTGGCGGGCACGCCGTCCTTGTTGCGCTTGAAGTCGATCACGCGGTAACGACGCTTCACGCCGCCGCCCTGATGGCGGGTGGTGATGCGGCCGTTGTTGTTACGACCGGCCTTCTTGGGCAGGGGCTCGAGAAGAGACTTCTCGGGCTTGGTGCAGGTGATCTCGGAGAAGTCGGAGATCGTCTGCCAACGCCTACCAGCGGAGGTCGGCTTAAGGTGCTTTACAGCCATTACAATCCCTTTCAATAGGAATCCGTTAGCCATCGCAGACAGGGATTCGAGGTTCTGCCTCGGGTGCGATGACACCGGACGTATACACGGTTCCGGGCGTGTCCATTTTATACGCCCAAAACCTTGAGCTCCCGCCTCCCCTATTTGGGAGGCATGAGCTCACTCAACAGCAGCGAGTCTTAGGCCTGGTTGCCAAAGACCTCGATGGTGTCGCCCTCGGCCAGCGTGACGATGGCCTTCTTCCAAGAACGGGTCTTGCCGGCGACATAGCGCACGCGCTTGGTCTTGGGCTTGACCGTCAGGGTGTTCACGCGAACGACCTTGACGCCGAAGATCTCCTCGACAGCGTCCTTGATCTGATACTTGTTAGCATCCTTGGCGACCTCGAACGTGTACTTGTTCAGCTCCATGCCGGAGAAGGAACGCTCGGACACGATCGGACGGATGATGATCTCGTGGGCGGTCATTTATGCAAGCACCTCCCCGAAGTGAGCGGCGATGTCGGCGGGCATCAGCACAGCGTTGTTGTTGACGAGATCGTAGGTGTTGGCCTCGTCGGCGGTGATGATGAACGTCTTGGGAATGTTGCGGAACGACAGGTAGGCGTTGACGTCCTCATCGCGAACGATGATGGTCAGACGCTTGCCCTCAAGGCCGAGAGCCTTGAGCATGGCAACGGCAGCCTTGGTGGAAGGCTTCTCGAAACCGTAGTCGTCGACGAGCACAAGCTCGCCATCGGCCAGCTTGGCGGACAGCGCAGAGCGCATAGCCAGCTTGACCTCCTTGTTGTTCATACGCTTAGCGTAGGAACGGGGCTTGGGGGCGAAGACAACGCCACCGTGACGCCACTGGGCAGCACGGATGGAACCCTGGCGGGCACGGCCGGTGCCCTTCTGACGCCAAGGCTTCTTGCCGCCACCGGAAACCTCAGAGCGGCCCTTAGCGGACTGGGTGCCCTGACGCCAAGAGGCCATCTGGCACTTGACGATGTGGTGCATAACGTGGATGTTCGGCTCGATGCCGTACACCTCAGCGGCGAGCTCGGCCTCGGCGACCTTCTTGCCCTCGCTGTTCTTTACTTCAAACTTTGCCATTTAAGTGTTCTCCTTGGTATGACGCTGGGCTAAATGGGCTGGGCCCTTAGGCCATACGGATGGCGACGAGACCATTCTTGGCACCCGGGACAGCGCCCTTGACCAAGATGAGGTTCTGCTCGGCATCGATGCGGACAACGGAAAGGTTCTTGACGGTAACGCGCTCGTTACCCATGTGACCGGCCATCTTGACGCCCTTGAGGACGCGCGCAGGATAGGCGCACTGACCGATAGAACCGGGGTGACGCTGGAAGTGAGAACCATGCGTCATAGGACCGCGGCGCTGACCCCAGCGCTTGATGCGACCCTGGAAGCCCTTACCCTTGGAGGTACCGATGACGTCGACCTTCTCGACATCAGCGAAATCAGCGACGGTGACGACCTCGCCGACCTTGTGCTCCTCGCCGTTCTCGACGCGGACCTCACGAAGGAAGCGGACAGGCTCGACGCCAGCCTTGGCGAAGTGACCAGCCATGGGCTTGTTCACGTTCTTGGCCTTGATGTCGCCGAAACCGATCTGGACGGCATCATAGCCGTCGGTTGCCTGAGTTTTAACCTGCGAGACAGCGCAGGGGCCAGCCTGGATGACCGTGACGGGAACGACGTTGTCGTCCTCGTCCCAAACCTGGGTCATGCCAATCTTGCGGCCGAGAATCATGCTGATCAAGATATGATCCCAACTCTCGCGTGGTCTTGGGACAATGCGTACACCACCGAGCGTACGCCCCTAGAGGACCACTACTTACACGACGTGCTCCCCAGCCTTGTATTTCGCCCGGACTACCTGACAACCCTATTAAGCAGGCATTTTGTCCAGCCAGAATACTCCCCTGGTTTCACACAGCTGTTTAGTATACACGGCTGCGGGCGTATCCATCGAGATTCATATTTCACTCACATTGTTTACGCAGGTAAAGTGCGTGGCACGTTCCCAGTGTGCGGCGGAGGGGGCGCGCCTGAGACATATTAAGGTTGCTGCTCTACAGTCCTGCTCACGACGGAGAGCACATTAAGTGCTCTCCTGTTCGTGCGGAACTCGCGACAACCTTAATATGTCTCAGGCCCGCCCCCTCCGCCGCACACTGGGAACGCCACGTTGATGTCTGCTAAACCTTGCTCGTTCAGCTAATTACTTTGTTGGGGATCCACAATTTGCTGCAAGGTAAACTTGCATTGGGGCGTATCGTCCTCTTCTCGCGCCTCATCGAAATCGAAGATCATGATGGCACAGTTGGGGAGTTTTGTTGGGAGCTCGAAGCCCTCTGGGGCTGCAGCCTTGATGAATTGGCGGCTGGCGCTGCCGTGGCTTACTGCCAGGAGGGTTTCGATGCCCTCGGCGCCCATGAGATTGGTGAGGGTACCTACCATGCGTTCTTGCAGCGCGCGGCTTCCTTCTCCTCCGAAGGGAACCAGATCCTCGCCCGGATCCCAGACGTCGGTGGGTAGCGCGTCGTGGGGGCCTTCTTCGAAGGTGCCGTAGCAGCGCTCGATGATGCCTTCGCAGGGCTCGACTGCTGCGTCCGGGCCAAGGAGTTCGGTTGCGACGAGCTGAGCTGTGTCCATGGCTCGGCCTAAGGGCGAAGAGACCACTTTGTCGGGGACAACGTCGTGGCTCTTGAGCCATGCGGCAGCCATTCCCGCTTGTTTGCGGCCTAGGTCGGTGAGCGGTGAATCGCAGCGGCCCTGGACCAGCTTTTTGACGTTGAACTCCGTCTGACCGTGGCGGAGTAGATACAGCTTCTTCATGCTCTCCCCTTCTGCATAACCTGCTTTGCCGGCACAGCCTTACTCGTGGGTATGCCCTACGTAGTCTTCGTCGATCGTAATTTTGGCAATCGACTTGGGATATTCCGATTCGACCCGTTGTGCCAGCGCGTGCTTTACGTCTTCGGCACTCATCTGCAGGTCCGAGGGACGCACGCAGTCAAAGATCACGTTGGTGTGCGTAGGACCCGGCACACAGCGTAGGTCATGAATCGAGAGGCGGTTATCGATCTCCTGAGCCATGGCGTGAATGCGCAAGCGCATGCTCGCCAGCTTGGGGTCATCGGTCACGATGGGATCGTAGTGAAGCGTGACGATCATGCCGTCTTCGTCCCTAAACGACTGCTCGATGTTATCGAGCGTGTCGTGACTTTCCAACGGGCTGTCCTCGGCCGCCATCTCGGCATGCGCACTTGCAAACTTCCTGCCCGGGCCGTAGTCGTGAACCATCAAATCGTGAACGCCCAAAACGCCGGGATAGCTCATGATCTTGTCTCGAATGTGCTTGACCAGCTTAGGATCGGGCGACTGGCCCAAAAGCGGGCTCACCGTATCCTGGATGAGCTCAAAACCGCTCCAGCCAATATAGGCGCCAACGGCAAGGCCGACCCATGCGTCAAGATTGATGTGCGTCACCTGCGAAACAATTGCGCACGCCAACACGGCGCCTGTGGCAAGGACATCGTTCTTGGAATCCTGCGCGGTCGCATGCAGCGTCTCGGACTCAATGCGATCGCCGAGCTTTTGGTTGAGGGCCGCCATCCACAGCTTTACGACCATCGAAAGCGCCAGGACTGCCACCAGGGCAAGCGAGAACTCGACAGGTTCGGGGTGGATGATGCGCTCAAACGAGGACTTCACCAGCTCAACGCCGATCAGCAGCACGAGCGCCGCCACGACCAGACCCGAGAGATACTCGTAGCGGCCATGTCCGTAAGGATGCTCGGGGTCCGCCGGCTTGCTCGCCAGCTTAAAGCCCAGCACGCTCACGATATTCGAGCTGGCATCGGACAGGTTGTTCATGGCATCCGCCACAATCGAAACCGATCCCGACAGCACACCAATTGCGCCCTTCGCAGCACAAAGCGCAACATTAGCGAGAATACACACCATGCCCGTCAACGTGCCCACGCGCGCACGGTCGCCCTGCGCACGACGAACGATCCACTCGACCATCTTCATCAGCCCCCACGGTACTGCCTATATATATCTATTGCTCAAACGGATTGTAGTGTAGCCACTTTGTCCTTCAGATACAAAAAAGGCCACAACCCACACGGGCCACGGCCTTGGAATATGGCAAAGGAATCGTCCTTGTGTCGCACAGGTTTACGCGCTTACTTCGGCCACGCTCTTCGAGGTTTCGGGTGAATCGGCTCCGTCCCCCGTCGTCTGTCCCTGCGCCGGCACCACGCCAAAGCAGTAGCTCAGCGCCGCAGACACCGCAAATGCCACACCGCCGGCAACGCAGCACCACAGCAGGTTCGAGATGCCGCCCGTGGCAAAGCCAATGACCATAAGGACATTCGTCATGCCGATGGTATAGGCCGTAACGTGGCCCACGGCCGCAACAAGGCCTCCGACGGCGCCGCCAATGGCCATGCACGTCAGGCACCTGCCATATTTAAAGCCGCAACCGTACAGCGCCGGCTCGCTTACGCCGCCAAGAACACCCGAGATTGAATAGCCCAGCATGAGTGCCTTCTCGTCCTTATCCGCAACGCGGAGCGACGCGCCAAAGGGCATGCCCCAAACGGCGAACGTCGCCATCGTCGCGGCGATCAGGATGCACGAATCCGTTCCCACACTCATAAACTGAGCATAGGCAAGCGATAGGACAACGTTGCTGACGCCTGCAATCTTAAGAAACTCCCAACCCGCGGCAAGCCCCATGAGCGTGAGCAGCGACACGATGCCACCGGAATTGCCAAGCATAAACATAAGCTGGCCCAACAGCATGCCCAGATAGCTGCCCGCCGGCGCCGTGATACACAGCGAAACCGGAACCATGACAAGCATGGTTGTAAACGGAACAAACGAAAACGCCACGGCCTTAGGGATAACGCGCTTAAAGAAACACTCCACTCGCCATAGCACGGGCACCGAGATGAGAACCGGAATAACAGTCGTCGTGTAATCGTTGACCGGCGCGGGAAGCAGACCATACACGGAAGTCATCGATGCCCCCGTCGTCGATGCGGCATCGACGAGCTTGAGCAGATCGGGCGCAATCAATACGCCGCCCAGCATCATGCCCAGCTGCTCCGAGCAACCGAGCTGGCGGGCGGCCGCCCAACCAAGATAAATGGGCAAAAAGTAGTAGCCGGCGTTATAGAGCCAACTGTAGAACAGGCGATAGATATCGGAATCGGCAGACCACAGGCCCAGCATGCCTTCGCCCATAATGACAGCGACGGTGCGGAACAACGCCGCGCAGACAATAAACGGCAGCGCCGACATCATGCTTTTGGACAGATAGTCCACCACGGCCATGGCGTTTGATGAAACCGACGTTGTAAACGAGGTGTTAGAAACTTGTAGCATGGAACGCCTTTCCCAATATGACATGCGGGCTGTCCCTTTGTCACATCGTGCGGTACTGACCGATTGCGCGGTACTTTTCGTAGCGGAGGTTTGTGAGGGTCGCGTCGTCGAGCTGCCCAAGCGTATCGAAGGCATCAAATGCCGAGGACATGACGGCACCGGCGATCTCCTCATGCGACAGGCCCCTATCGTCAACAATGCCGTCGATGATGCCGAGCGCCAACAGATCGGGGGCCGTGAGCTTAAGCGCCTCGGCGGCCTCATTCGCGCGCTCGGTATCCTTCCACAGGATCGACGCACAGGCCTCGGGGCTCACGACCGAATAGGCCGAGCTCGAAAGCATAAAAATGCGATCAGCCACGGACAGCGCCAGTGCGCCACCGGATCCGCCCTCGCCCGTAACAACGGAAACAATCGGTGTCTTAAGGCCGCTCATCTCCATGAGATTCTGGGCAATCGCCTCGCCCTGGCCGCGCTCCTCGGCACCGATGCCGCAAAACGCACCCGAAGTATCGACCAGGCACAGAACCGGTCGACCAAACTTTTCGGCCTGGCGCATAAGGCGACGCGCTTTGCGATAGCCCTCGGGATGCGCCATGCCAAAGTTGCGGCGCATACGCTCTTTGGTCGTGGTGCCGCGCTCGATGGCGATGACCGTTACGGGGCGTCCGTCTTTCCAGCCAATGCCAGCCACCACAGCGGCGTCGTCGCCAAAGTAACGGTCGCCGTGCAACTCCACAAATCCGTCGAGGCCCAGCGAGATCATCTCACCCGCCGTGGCTCGATCTGCCGAGCGGGTCTGCTTGACAATCTCGAGCGCGGTTTTTGGTGCCGTCGAGCGCCTGAACAAGTGTCCCAGCTTTTTGCCGCGGCGACCCGTATGCACGATTTCATGCGGTGCCCCCAGGCCGGGTGCGTGCCCTTCGTGCAGTGCCAGCAGCTCGCCTACCGTGAGCGCAATCTCGCCACGCGGAACAACGGCATCGCAAAAGCCATGCTCCAGCAAAAACTCGGAGCGCTGGAATCCTTTGGGCAGGCGCTTGTGCATGTTCTGCTCGATCACGCGCGGACCGGCAAACGCCGTCAGGGCATCGGGCTCGGCCAGGATAATATCGCCCTCCATGGCAAAGCTCGCGGTTACGCCTCCGGTCGTGGGGTCAGTGAGCACCGTGATATACAGGCCGCCCGCCTCGCTATGGCGCCTAACCGCCGCAGAAATCTTGGCCATCTGCATGAGCGAGGTCACGCCCTCTTGCATGCGCGCACCGCCCGAAACGGTAAAGCCGACAACTGGCAATCCAAGCTCGGTCGCTCGCTCAAATGTGCGACAGATCTTCTCGCCCACCACGGAACCCATCGAGCCCATCATAAAGTTGGCGTCCATAAAGAAGAGCGCCGTATCGCAACCGCAGATTTTGCCCTTGCCGCACACAACGGCATCGCGCTCGCCCGAACGTTCGCTCACGCTCTTGAGCTTGTCGGCATAGCCGGGAAACGAAAGGAAGTCCTCCGGCGCCAGACTGGCATCCCATTCCTCAAACGTGCCCTCGTCAATCGTCATGCGCATGCGGTCGCGCCCGCTCACGCGAAAGTGTTTGCCGCAACGAGGGCAGACCTCGAGGTTGTCGTGCAGGCGCGCCTCATCGATCACGCGGCGGCACTCCGGGCACTTGATAAACACGTGGCGCGCGGGAAACTCGGCGCACGACTCGGTCATCGGTCCCTCGAGGACGTTGACCGTCTTCGCTTTTCTATTCATCAGCATAGAGATGCCCCATCAGATCGGTGTGGTACATGCCCGACAAGAACTCATCGTTTGCAAGCACGTCGAGCTGAAGCTCGCTGTTTTCGCTCACGCCCTCAATCACGAGCTCGCCCAAAGCCGAGCGCATCTTGCGAATGGCGCCGTCGCGCGTGGGCGCACACACGATAAGCTTGCCGAGCATGGAGTCGTAGTACGGCGGAACGTTCGCACCGGTAAACATGGCCGAATCCCAGCGCACGCGCGGACCACCCGGCACACGCAACGCGGTGACCGTTCCGCATGACGGCAGAAAGTCCGGCGTTTCGGCATTGATGCGGCACTCCATGGCGTGGTTACGGACCGGTACGTCCTCCTGCTCAAAGGGCAGGGACTGGCCGGCTGCCACGCGCAGCTGCCACTTGACCAAGTCGGTATCGGTCACAAACTCCGT
>DAIMBN010000020.1:9567-32392 GCA_036718335.1 Coriobacteriaceae bacterium | reverse complement strand
AGCCATCATCAGTCAGGACCACGGCATTCGAAAGATCGGCGCCGCGCGACTTGAGAAGCTTCTTGGCGTTGGACCAGTACTGCCCCGGGATATCGCTCAAATCGACGGTGCTAGACGAGGCGGACTCGGTTTGCTCGGCAGCGGTATCGGCCGTTGAGCTCCCCCGCTTGTTGAGCATGCCCGACACGATGGCAAACACAACCGACAGCGCAAAGAAGATCGCCAGCACGATGAGGATCTTCTTGATCACGCTCGACGAACGCGACGGCCTCTTCTCCTCGTCCTCGCCATATTGCGGAATTGACTTGGGGTACTCGCGATACGGCTCGCGCGACTCGTAGCGAGGCTGCGCCGTGCGAGGCATATACGTCGTCTGCTGAGGCTGCGGAATGGGATTCTGCGGCAGGTCATCATAGGGATTCGGCGTCGAGGCAGCATAAGAATCCTGCGGCGCGTAATCAAACGGATCCGGAGCTGCGTTGCCATAGGGGCCTTGCGAAGATGCAGCGTAAGAATCCTGCGCCGAGTCGCCATAGCCCATAACCCGGGTGGGCTCGGCAGAAGGCTGCGTCGCGGCGGGGTCGGTATAACCGGGGTTGGGAACAACGCGGGTCGCGTCGGCGCTATCGCCAGCCTGCGCGGAAGCGTAGCCGCCCATCACGGTTGTCTTGTCCTGATCCATGCAACGATTCCTTTCCGTCGCGCGTGAGCCTCAAGTTATCCATGCATTCTACCCGCGCAAAAGCCTATGATGGGCAGAGTCCGTCGGTATCTACAAGACATGCGCGGGCCTAAGGATCAAAAAGCCCCGCCGGGCCTTGTGGGCACGGCGGGGCGGACAAGCAGCTATGGACAGCAGACTTAGAACAGGCCGGTGATGTTGCCGTCGTTGTCGACGTCGATGTTCTCGGCCGCGGGAACCTTGGGCAGGCCGGGCATGGTCAGAACGCTGCCGGTCAGCGCGACCACAAAGTGGGCACCGGCGGAAACCTTGAGCTCGCGCACGGTGATGCGGAAGCCCTCGGGAGCGCCCAGCGCCTTAGCGTTGTCGCTAAAGCTGTACTGCGTCTTGGCGACGCACACCGGCAGGTTGCCAAAGCCGTTCTCGCGCAGCTCGGCGAGCTGACGCTTGGCGGCCGGCGTAAAGTCAACGCCGTCGGCGCGGTAGACCTTGGTGGCAACGGCCTCGAGGGCATCAGCGACATCAGCGCCGTCCTCATAGGCAAACTTGAGCTCGCTCGGCTGCTCAATCAGACGCATGACCTCATCGGCCAGGTCGAGCGCGCCCTCGCCGCCCTTGGCCCAGACCTCGGAAAGCTTAACGTTGACGCCGAGCTTCTGGCACTCGGACTCGATGAGCGCAAGCTCGGCCTCGGTGTCCGTCGGGAAGCGGTTGATGGCGACCACGCAGGGCAGACCATAAACGTTCTGGATGTTGTCGACGTGACGCAGCAGGTTGGGCATGCCAGCCTTGAGTGCCTCGAGGTTCTCCTCGTTGAGGTCGGCTTTGGCGACGCCACCGTTGTACTTAAGCGCACGAGCGGTCGCGACGATCACGACGGCGCTGGGGCGAACGCCCGTCATGCGGCACTTGATATCGAGGAACTTCTCGGCACCCAGGTCGGCGCCAAAGCCGGCCTCGGTAATGGCGACATCGCCAAAGCGCATCGCCATACGCGTGGCCATGATAGAGTTGCAGCCGTGGGCAATGTTGGCGAAGGGACCGCCGTGGACAAACGCGGGCGTGCCCTCGAGTGTTTGCACCAAGTTGGGCTTGAGCGCATCCTTAAGCAGCGCAGCCATGGCGCCCTGAGCCTTGAGGTCGCGGGCGCGGACGGGGTCGCCGGCATAGCTGTAGCCGACGACGATCTCGCCCAAGCGCTCCTTGAGGTCGTTGATGCTCGTGGACAGGCACAGGATTGCCATGACCTCGGAGGCAACGGTGATATCGAAGCCGTCCTCGCGCGGCACGCCCTGGGCCTTGCCGCCAATGCCGTCGATAACATGGCGCAGCTGGCGGTCGTTCATGTCGACAACGCGCTTCCAGGTGATGCGCTTAACGTCAATACCGAGCTGATTGCCCTGCTGGATGTGGTTATCGAGCATGGCGGCCAGCAGGTTGTTGGCAGCACCGATAGCGTGGAAGTCGCCGGTAAAGTGCAGGTTGATGTCCTCCATAGGGATGACCTGGGCCCAACCGCCGCCGGCGGCACCACCCTTTACGCCAAAGACGGGACCGAGCGAAGGCTCGCGCAGGGCCACGGCGCTCTTAACACCGCGACGGCGCAGGCCATCGGCCAGACCGATGGTCGTGGTGGTCTTGCCCTCGCCGGCGGGCGTGGGGTTGATGGCGGTCACGAGGACGAGCTTGGCCTGGTGATCAGTCGACTCGTTGAGCAGTGAATAGTCGACCTTAGCCTTGTCGAAGCCGTACGGAATAAGGTGCTTAACGTCGACGCCGGCGTTCTTGGCCACCTCGGCAATAGGCAGCGGCGTGACAGAACGTGCGATTTCGATGTCAGTAGGCATGGGCGGTCCTTTCGTTACCGAATGAGAAAAAGACCAATTCAGCATAGCACGGGCGCGCAACAGTAAAACGCCCATACCCGATGAACGGCGATATGTTTACCCGATGCCCAGCGATAGCCCAACAGCCCGCCAAAACAAAGCGCCCTAAACGGTAGGTTCAATCCCCAGGTGCTCAAAGGTACGAAGGGTTGCCTGACGGCCCTGCGGCGTACGAATCATCAGCCCGCACTGCAGCAAATAGGGCTCATAGACATCCTCGAGCGTGCCCGGGTCCTCGCCCACCGCGCTGGCAAGGGTCGTAAGTCCCACGGCACGACCGGAGAACGTCTTGGCGAGCGTCTCCAAAATGCGAATATCCATCCAGTCCAGACCGAGCTCGTCGATCTCGAAGAACTCGAGCGCCTGGCGGCAGATATCGAGCTCGATGGGGCCGTTGCCGCGCACCTGTGCGTAATCGCGCACGCGCTTGAGAAGGCGGTTGGCAAGACGTGGCGTGCCGCGCGAACGCGAGCCGATCTCGAGTGCACTGGGATGGTCGATCGTCACGCCCAGAATAGTCGCCGAGCGCGTCACAATCTGCGCGAGTTCCTCGACCGTGTAGTAATCCAGGCGATATGAAATGCCAAAGCGGTCGCGCAACGGGCCGGTCAACATGCCTGAGCGGGTCGTTGCCGCTACCAGCGTAAACTTGGGAATATCCAGGCGAATCGAGCGCGCCGCCGGACCCTTGCCAATCACGATATCGAGGGCAAAGTCCTCCATCGCGGGGTACAGGACCTCCTCGACCGAACGGTTGAGGCGGTGGATCTCGTCGATAAACAGCACATCACCCGGCTGCAAGTTAGTAAGGATGGCCGCCAGGTCGCCCGTGCGCGCGATGGCGGGGCCACTCGTGGTCTTGGTCTGAGCGCCCAACTCGTTGGCGATAACGGTGGCCAGCGTGGTCTTGCCCAGGCCCGGAGGACCCGAGAAAATCACGTGGTCGAGCGTCTCGCCACGGCTCTGCGCCGCTTCGATCAACACGCGCAGGCTCTGCTTGATGTGCTCCTGACCACAGTAGTCGTCCAGGCGCTGGGGGCGCAAAGTGCGGTCGACATCGAGGTCCTCGGCCGTCAGCTCCGAGCCCACCATGCGCTCGCCGTGCGCCATGGATGCCGCCGGCGAGTTGCCGGGCGTCGCCCACAGGTCCTGAGAGTCATCGGCTTCCCACATCACGCATCCATTCCGAGTCGCTTAAGCGCCGCGCCGAGCAGATCCTCGACACGCATATTCTGCCCATCATACCCGCTCAGGGCAACATCGGTCTCCTGCGGGCTAAAGCCCATGGAAAGGAGCGCCGCACGGGCATCATCGATGGCCGAGGGAGCAGCAGCGGGCACGGGCATCGCAACCTGTCCGGGAATCACGTCGACCGGCACAAAGCCCTTATCCTTGGCAAAGGTGCTCTTGAGCTCCAGGATCAGACGCTGAGCTGTCTTTTTGCCCACACCGGGCACCTTGGCCATGCCCTTGTCGTCCTCGGCCATCACCAGCGAATACAGCTGCCCCACGGTATAGGTGGAAAGCACGGCAAGCGCCAGGCGCGGGCCAACGCCCGAAACGGACACGAGCCGGTCGAACATCATGCGCTCATCCTTTGAGGAAAAACCGAAAAGTGTCATGGCGTCCTCGCGCACCTGCATACGCGTGTAGAGGCAGACCTCGCCACCGGGCGTCGGCAACGTGGCCGCAGTGCTGCCCGAAATGCCGAGCTCAAAGCCAACGCCCGACACATCGACGACAGCAGAGCTCATCGTGGCCTCGACAAGCGTTCCGTGGAGCTGGGAAATCATCAGTATCCGGTTCCTCTCTGTTGATAGAACTCGCCACCGGTGAGGGCGCGGGTGCGGCTGAGGTTTACGTGGCAGATGGCGCAGGCCAGGGCATCGGCGGCATGGTCGGGATACGGGTCGTGGTCGAGCTGTGTGAGCGTGCGTACCATGTAGGCGACCTGCCGCTTGTCCGCGGCGCCGGTGCCCACCACAGCCTGTTTGATCTGCATGGGCGTGTACTCGCCAATCTCGAGCGCGCATTCCGAAAGCGCGACGAGTGCAGCACCGCGGGCATGCGCCGTGGGGATGGCCGAGCGAACGTTGGCGCCAAAGTAGATGCTCTCGACAGCAGCCGTGTCGGGTCGATAACGCTCGACGACATCCTTAAGGTCATGGGCGATATGCGACAGGCGCACCGCGAGCGGACTTCCGGCACTGGTCTCGATGCAGCCATAGGCACGGCAGCGAACCTCGCCACGCCGCTCCTCGATAATCCCCCAACCCGTATGAGCCAAACCGGGGTCAATGCCCAAGATAACCAAGCCAACCTCCCCTCGCCACAAGCACAGAGCAAGACAAGGCCCCGCGCATCATTCACGAACGTCTGTTCTAGAATAACACAATGGGGCCAAGATGCTTAGTTGAAGTATCGGGGTTGAGAGCGAATCCTATCCCATAATTAGTTCTGCGAGAAAAAGGGGAACTGCCTCGGATCCACTGGCGGGTGTGACATCGGTCCGCTCTGGGGCCCACCCTGCGAGCCGCCCTGACCGCCTATCATCTTATCGATGGCGTCCTGAACTTCGCCCTCGAACTTTTTCATTCCCTCGTGCAAACGACGCTGACCGTCCTCAGAGCGCAGCTCCTCCATTTGCTCGGGCGAAATACCCAGTAGCTCGCCCAGCACGCCCATCATCTCGTTTCGCACGCGCTCGCTCGTATCCTCGTCAGCAAAACGGCGCACCTCGGCGCGCGCCAGCGAATCGACCGTCATACGCTCCTTGCCGTTAAGCCCCAGGTCGGACCACGCGAGCATGTACGGCCAGGAGCGCTCGGCAAACGAACGGGCCGAGACGATCGGCGCCGTCGGCAACATGCGGCGGGCAGCCTCACCCTGTCGAACGAGCATCAGCAGCAGCGAGCAAGCCTCGGGCTTGCCAGCGGCCATCGGGATGTCGTCGAAAGATCGATTGCGGTCCACGTGCGCCTCGAGCGCGCCATCGACCTCACCCGGCTCAAGCCCGCCGAGCAGCTGTGCCGCGCGGTCGAGCATATCGACCGGACCGTCGAGCGTCGAGAGCGCTTGCGCCAGCACGCGCTCCATACAATCTTCCACCGCGTTGAGCGTCACGAGCTCTTGGGGCACCACGGCAGACGTGCGGTTGCGCACACGCGCCACAAACTCAAGCGTCGACAGGTACACATCGCCAAAGGGCGCGTAATCGCCCTGGTAGCCGCCGCAAAGCGCCGGCGCCGCCAGCGCGTACTCGGTTTTGGACAGCGGGCTCAGCGCCATCGCACCCAGCTCGAGCGCCGTGTCCTCCAGCATCAGGCCCAGCGTGCGCGAGCGCAGACGCTCGGCATCGCCCGCCGACACGTCGCGATCGAGCACGCGCGCCGCATCCGGTGCATCGCGCTCGACAGTGCGAATGTGTAAACGCTCGGCGATGGCGCGGACGGCGGCACAGCGGGCAGCCTCGGCCTCTTCCTGCGCCGGCGTAAAGATACGGTTGCGCCCCAGCACCAGGCCAATCACATTACGCGGGCCCAGAGCGTCGACGGCCAGCGCCGCCAGCAAAGACGACGGCAAGTCACCCTCGAGTGCCACCACAGCACGCGACGCACCGTGGGCTCGGGCGTTGTCGCGCACGGCGAGCACCAGCGCCTGCCACAGCCACTCCTCGGAACGGAACTCGGGCAGTTCGTGATCTTCCAGGGCATCGAGCATCACGCCGCGCTGAATCTCCTGAACCAGCAGGCTCTCCTCAAAACACGGCGCCTGGGCCACCACGCGACCGCAGTCGTCGAGCACAAACGAACCGCCGGTATACACCGACTCGTCATAGGCACCGACCGGCGCCATGCAGGCAAACCACACGCTGCGCTTGGATGCGATCTTGCGGTAAGCGCCGCTGCGAACGGCGGCAATGGCGGCAGTCTCGCGGTCGGTCATGTCAAACGCGTTGAATTGGAAATACGCAATGAGGTCAACACCGGTCGGCAACATCTCGAGTTCGCGGTCCAAGTCAAAAATCACGGCGATACGCACGCCGTCCACGTCGAACACCGGCGGCGCCCAACGCGTGTCGTTGTTCTCGCCACGCTGCAGGGCAATGCTCGAACGCGCCGGCACCACATGACCGTCCTTGAGCATCATGTAGTCAAGCAGCGGCTGACCCTCAAACGAAACCGCCGCGGGCACGATGCAGATCATGTCAAGCTCCTGGATACGCTCGGCGACACCAGTCAAGCCGGCAAGCATGTCGTGCTCAAAGTCAGCAGCGCCCACCAGGCCACCGGGCATGGCGCCCATAAAGAGCGGAGCCGGAACGCACAGCACGCGCGCCCCGCGCTCGCGGGCCAGACGAGCCTGGTCCTCGATGCGGCCGCAAATGCCCTCAATATCACCCAGGCGCATATCGATCTGTGCAAGTGCGAGCTTCATGGCTCAGCCCTTTCCGTCGTAAACCATCGAAATCGTAGTAAAAGCGCCGGCCGCATAATGCAGTCGGCGCTTGCATGTGCATATGCTAGCTATGATACCCCGAGCGGGGGCGCGCTCCTAGAATGTCGCGGACCACAGCCCGTGCAGGTTGCAGTAGGCATAGACGGTACCGGTCTTGGAGCCGCCCGCAAAAAACGTCGCGGGTTTCATGCCGGGCTCAAGGTAATGGACCTCCAAGCGGCCCTCGGCCTCAAGGGCGATCCACTCAATGTAGTGCTCGGGCAGGCTGGGGTGCTCGACCGAGCCAACGCGTGCGCGAATCACGTGACCGTCGCGCTCGGTCTCGACAACAGGCACGTGTTTCTCGTGCGCCGCGTCCTCAGTGTTTGCGGTCAGTTCCGTGCAACCGGCAGGGGTCGCAACGCCGTCGTCAAGGGCAGCGATGAGCTTACCGTCGGGGTCCTTAAAGAATTTCGCCATGATGTTCTCCTTTGCTGATGTGCCAATGTTCTTGATAGTTCTTATGCCCAAAGGCAGACAAACCATCCACGGCATTGCAAATGAACACATAACGGACCAGGCAAGCGGTCGGGCCAAAATGCGTCGACCGTCCTGCCCACTCCAGCAGTCCCACCCCGCGCGCGGCTAGCGCCCGTCGCCGCCGAGCAGCGCCAGAACATCCTCGCGCGTGAACAGTGCCGACGAGATGCCGTCGCCGCCGAGTACGCTGTTGACCAGGTCGCGCTTGGACTCCTGCATCTGCATAATGCGTTCCTCGATCGTGTCCTTGGCGATGAGCTTGTACACGGTCACGGTATGCTGCTGGCCAATACGGTGTGCACGATCAGTTGCTTGGTCCTGCGCCGCCACATTCCACCACGGGTCGTAGTGGATAACCACGTCGGCAGCCGTCAGGTTAAGGCCCACGCCGCCCGCCTTGAGCGAGATCAAAAAGACCGGAACCTCGCCCGCTTGGAACTGCGCGACCATCTTGGCGCGGCTCTCCTTAGACGAAGCGCCCGTGAGCTTAAGGAAGGCGATGTCCTCCTTGGCCAGGCGCTTACCGATAATATCGAGCATACCCGTAAACTGGCTGAACAACAGGATGCGATGCCCGCCGTCGAGTGCGCCGTGCACGAGCTCCATGCACGTATCGAGTTTGGCGCTCCCCGCCTTGTAATCCTCGTAGTGTAGACGCGGGTCGCAGCAGATCTGGCGCAGCTTGGTGAGCTCGGCGAGCACCTTGAGCTTGTCTTTCTTGAACTCGGACGCCTCGCGGTGCTGCACCTGCTGGGCGATGCGGTCCTGGTTTGCCAGGTAGAGCTTGCGCTGCTCGCCGGTGAGCTGCGCCATGACCGTATCCTCAATCTTCTCGGGCAGGTCGGCCACCACGTCTTCCTTGACACGACGCAGCACAAACGGCGACACGAGCGCTTGCAGGCGAGCGGCACTGTCGCCCTCGGCATGCTCGACCGAGCTTTCGAAGCGCTTGGCAAACGACTCGCGCGTACCCAGCAGGCCCGGCATCAAAAAGTCGAAGATGCTCCAGAGCTCGGATAGGCGGTTTTCGATGGGCGTGCCCGTCAGGGCAAAGCGCACGCCGGCAGGCAGGCGCTTTGCGGCGCGCGCCACCTGGGTGAGCGGGTTTTTAATGTACTGGGCCTCATCGAGCACCACGCGGGCAAAATCCTGCTCGACGTACTCGTCGATATCGCGCCGCATAAGGTCATACGACGTCACGACCACGTTATGCTCGGCCACGCCGGCGATCTGCACGCGGCGCTGCGCCTTGGCGCCCACAATGGCGCACACATCGAGCGACGGGGCGAAGCGCTCCAGCTCGGCGGTCCAGTTGTACACAAGCGACGCAGGGCACACCACAAGCGTGGGCTTAGCGTCCCCCGCCTCCACGCGCGCCAGGATATGTGCGATCATCTGCAGCGTTTTGCCCAGGCCCATATCGTCGGCCAAGATGCCGCCGAGGCCCAGGTGTTCGAGCGAGCCGAGCCACTGGTAGCCGTCGACCTGGTAGCCGCGCATCGTTGCCTTGAGCGAGACCGGCACCGTAAAGTCCATCTTGCCGAGCGTGTCCAGACGCTCGACGGTACGGCGGAACGCAGCGTCGCGATCGGCCTCGAGCGCGGGCGTGCGCGCGAGCATGCTATCGACGAACAGGGTGCTCGATGCGGAAAGCGACACGCCGTCGAGCAGGTCGACGGCATCGACGCCCAGGTCCTCGGCGAGGCCAAACGCGGCTCGAGCGCCCTCGTCCAGGCGAATGATGTCGCCGGACGTAAGGCGCGCAAACGTTTGATGGCGCTTGTAGGAGTCGAGGTAGATGGCAAGATCTGCCGCCGAAAGACCGCTCGCGCCCAGTTCAACATCGAGCAGGTTGCTCTTGACGGTGGCACGCACCGAAAGCTTGGGCGCAGGGCGCACCGAGATCTGGCGTAGGCGGTCGCTGAGCATGACCTCGCCCAGCTCGGACAGGGCAGACAGGCCCTCGGTCAGCAAGCAGAACAGGCTCTCGTCGTCGCGCTCCTCAAACGCCAGGCCGCCCTCGTAAAAGTCGAAATACAGAGCCGCCGTGTCCATAACGCGAAACTCTGCCACCTCGTCGCGCGGCGGCACGCCCGGGCGCTGCTCTTCGAAGGGGCTGCCCGGAGCGCCCAGGTTAAAGAGATCTGCCGACCAGTCGCCGTAGGTAACCGTAACTTTGCAGGTCACGAGTCCATCGTCGACGCCGATCGCCATGGCAAAGCTCGGCTCGGGCGCCACGGTATCGAGCGCAGCGGGCGCGGTAAGGTCGGTGTAGTCGCGCAAAATGGGCAGCGCCATACGACAGAACTCCCCCACCTGGTCGGCAGCAATATGGACCGGCGTGCGACAGGGCAGCAAGCGCGATAGGAACGGCGCCGCATGCTGGGCAAACGCTACATCGGTGCGGCGCGCACGGCGGGTGTCGACCAGATAGGCAACGTCGCCCGAAGCAAAGCAGTATGCATCGGCCGGCAGGCGTAGATCGTAGCTGCCGCCAGCCGCCGGCGCGATTTTGGCGGCAAGGAGCGGTGGGCGCTTAGACAGAGCCTCGTCCTCCCCTTCCGGAGGCATCTCAACCGCCACGTCATAGGTGCGATGCGTCGTCGTCCCCCGCGACCAGGCGGGCTCAAAGGAGATGGTCTGGCCACGCAGCAGGTCCAGCACATATACGATGCTATGCTCGGACAGCGGCAACTGACGCTCGGCGACAAAACCGCTGCGGGCAAAGTCGTACGACGCCGAACGCGAGCTTGTGATGTCATCGAGATAGCCAACTGTCGTCACGACAAGGTTGAGCAGCTTTGTCGACACGTCTTCGAAGGCTTCGGGCGTATGGACAAACGTGAGCTTCTTGCCGTACGAGAAGGTGCCGCCGCGCACGTAGGCATCGGCCATGCCGTCGATGTCCTTGACCACGTAGGACACCGAACCGCAGCGAATGCGAAGCTCGAGCGCCCAGCTAAAGCGGTCGGCAAACAGTGGATTGTAGTACGGCACCAGCGAGGGCTCCAACACCGCCTTGGGGGCATCGGGATCCACACTGCCGGCGAGCTTGCGGCGCATGCTCGCCAGCTCATCCATGCGCGCGTCCGAAAGATCGGAGAGTGCCGCCATGAGGCTGGGACTCGTGGGGACGGGCGCCGGAAAGGGAAAGTTGGGATTGACGGCCGGCGCTTTGAGCGCGGTGCGCGCGGGCTGTTTCGGCTGCGCCGTAAACGTGCGGACCGGCGTGCGCAAACCTTCGACGGGCTCGGCGCCGCTGGCATCCAAATACGCCAAAGCCGTGGCAATAGCGTGCTTGCACATACCGGGGTAACGATAGGCGGCGGGGCAATCGCAGTCGTAGTCGATCACCTCGTGCTCGTCCATGTCGAGCGCCACGTGCGTCTTGTACAGGTCGCCGCGCGAACCGCGCACCGAGCCCTCAACCGTCACGTTTTTGGAGAAGCGCGAGCCGCTGTCCTCGATCGACAGCACGGCGCCGTTGAGCATGAGCGAACGCCCCTTCATAAAGGTGCCGCTCAACGCCGCCTCTTTGCGAAGCGCCTGCACAAACGTCCCCTGCGCCATCACTTCCTCCAATCTCACCCGGGGTAGCTTAGATAACCGTCACGCGGCCTTGGTTGCCGACGATGGCCTTCGCCTCTGCCAGCAGCGGAATCGAGCGTGCATTGACCTTGGCCGGCACCTCAGCACGCAGCACGCGCCCGTCCACCTGCTCGATAAAGATCTCCACGCGGTCGCCGCCCGGGTTAGTGGTGAGCACCGTGGCCAGGCGCGCCATATTGCCCTGGCTAAAGCGGCTGTTGGGCACCATGACCTCAAAGACCTTGGGCTTGTTTTTCTCCTCGCTAAGCTCCAGCGGCACGATCTCCTGCGCGATGATCTGGTCGCCGCGGTCCGAGCGCTCGAGCTTGCCCTTAATGCGCACAAACGCATCGGACAGCTGCGCGCCGGTCTCGGGATCGACCTCGCCGTACAGGTACCCCTCGGCCTCCTTGTAGGTCTTGGGGAACACCACGACCGTGGCCTCGCCTTCCATGTCTTCGAGCTGCACGATGCCCATGGGGTCGCCGTTTTTGGTCACGCGCTTGGACACGCTCGAGACCATGCCGGCCCACCACAGCGCCTTACCCTCGGGAATCTCCTGGTTGATGGTGCCGCCCGTAGGATTCTGAACCTCGTAGCCGGTGTCGATCTGCGAGAACGAGAAGTCGCGCGCTTTGCTAAGTGCATACTCAAACGGGCGCAGCGGGTGGTCCGAGACATAGATGCCCAGGACCTCCTTCTCCTGGCTCAGCTTAAGGTGGCGGTCCCACTCCTGGCCATCCGGATCGGGTACGCTCACCTCAAAGCCCGAGCCCTCAACGTCGCCAAACATATCGAAGAACGACGTCTGGCCGCTCGCGCGGTCCTTCTGGCGCTTTACCGCGGCATCGATGATGTTCTCGGGGTTGTTCTTGTCCACAAAGTGCATCATCTGGCGACGCGGATACCCCGTGGAGTCGAAGGCGCCTGCCTTGATCAGCGATTCGATCACGCGACGGTTGGCCTGGCTCGAGTCCACGCGCTCGACAAAGTCGTGCAGCGTCTTAAACGGACCGCCCGCCTCGCGCTCGGCGATAATCGCCTGCGCCACGCCGGTGCCCACGCCGCGGATACCGGCCAGACCAAAGCGCACGCCTTCCTTGGTAGCCGTGAACTCGGTACCGGACTCGTTGACATCTGGCGACAGCACGGGGATGCCGTCGTGACGGCACGCCGAGACGTAGTGCACGATCTTGTCGGTCTTACCCGTATAGGACGTCAGAACGGCCGCCATGTACTCATGCGGATAGTGCGCCTTGAGCCATGCCGTCTGCATAACCAGGATGGCGTAACCGGCGGAGTGCGACTTATTGAAAGCGTAGGACGCGAACTCAAGGACATCGTCCCAAATCTTCTGGGCGACCTCGCGCGTGTAGTTGTTCTTGATAGCGCCATTCATCCAGTGGTCGTAAGTGGTCTCGTCCGAGCCATCCTCCCAGTGGAGCACCGTCGACGTGAGCAGCTTAATCTTTTTCTTAGCCACGGGCTTACGGATACGCGAGTCCGATTCGCCCTTGGAGAAGCCGCACATCTCGACGGAGATGAGCATAACCTGCTCCTGGTAGACCATGGTGCCGTAGGTTTCGCCCAGGATGTCGTCCAGACGGTCGTCGTAGGAGACGGCCGGCTCCTTGCCGTTCATACGGTTGATGTAGGACGAGACCATGCCGGCGCCCAGCGGGCCCGGGCGGTACAGGGCGATCAATGCCACGACGTGTTTGTACTCGGTGGGCTTCATGTTCTTGATCGTGGCCGTCATGCCGGCGGACTCGACCTGGAAGACGCCGGCGGTGTGGCCGGAGCCCATGAGCTTAAAGATCTCGGGATCGTCAAAGGGAATCTCTTCCTCTTTGATGTCGATGCCGAAGTTCTTTTTGATGTTTGCCTTGGCCTTGGAGATAACCGTCAGCGTGCGCAGGCCCAAGAAGTCCATCTTGAGCAGGCCCATGTCGGCGACGGTATGGCCCTCGTACTGGGTAATCTCGACGCCGCCCTTGGTGTCGAGCTTGGTGGGCACGTGCTCGTTGACGGGGTCACGGCAGATCAAAACGGCGCACGCGTGCACGCCCTCGCCACGGGTGAGGCCCTCGATCGAGAGCGCCGTGTCGATGATGCGGCGGGCGTCGTCGTCCTTTTTATAGGCCTCGGCAAAATCGGGGTTAAACAGATCCTCTTTGCCGGGTTGCTTTTCGAGCACCTGCTTGAGCTTGACCTTGGGGTCGCTCGAGACCATCTTGGACAGGCGCTGGCCCATGTAGACCGGATAGTCCAGCACGCGCGCGGCGTCGTTGATGGCCTGCTTGGCCTTAATGGTCGAGTAGGTGATGACGTGGGTGACCTTCTCGGGGCCGTAGAGCTGGCGAACGTGCTCCACGACCTCGAGGCGCCGCTCATCGTCGAAGTCCATATCGATATCGGGCATCTCGGTACGTTGCGGGGACAGGAACCTCTCGAACATCAGGCCGTTCTCGAGCGGGTCGAACGCGGTGATGTTCATGGCGTAGGCGACGATAGCGCCGGCGGCCGAGCCACGGCCGGGGCCGACGCCGATGCCGTTGTCCTTAGCCCATTGCACGTACTCGGCAACGATCAAAAAGTAGGCGGCAAAGCCCTTGTCGCAGATGACCTTGTATTCGTACTCAAAGCGCTCTTTGATGTTGACGCCACCGATCTCGCGCGTGGCCCAGTCGTCGCCATAGTGCTGGCGCAGGCCCTTCTCGCACTCGCGGCGGAACTGGCTCTCGTGCGTCTCGCCGGGATCGAGCAACGGAAAGCGCGGCAGGATGATAGAGTCCCAGTCCAGCTCAACGTAGCACTTGTCGGCGATCTCGAGCGTGTTGTCGCAGGCCTCGGGGCAATACGGGAACATCGCCCGCATCTCCTCCTCGGTCTTCATGTAAAACTCCGAGCCGGTCATGCGCATGCGGTTGGGGTCATCGACCTTGGCGTTCATGCCAATACACATGATGACGTCCTGCACGGGCGCATCCTCGCGGCGCAGGTAGTGGAAGTCGTTGGTGGCGATGACCTTGACGCCCACCTGCTTGGCGATGTCGATGAGCGTGCGGTCCATCTGCTCGTCAGTCAGGCCGTTGTCGGTGGTGATGCCGTGTTCCTGGATCTCGATGTAGAAGTCGCCGGGCTCGAAGGTATCACGGAAGGTCTCGGCCCACTTGATGGCGCCTTCCATGTCGCCGCGGTCGATGTATTTGGGGATGATGCCCGCGATACAGGCGCTCGTGCAGATCATGCCCTTGGCATGGCGGCGCAGGTTGTCGAGCGTCACGCGCGGCTTGTAGTAAAAGCCCTGCACGGCGGCCTCGGAGACCGTCTGCATTAGGTTGACGTAGCCCTCCTGATCCTTGGCCAGAAGAATCATGTGGTAGAGCTCGGGCTTGTGGTCGCGGGCAAGGGTCTCGTCCGGCGTAAAGTAGACCTCGCAGCCAAAGATGGGCTTGATGACCAGGGGCGGTTTGAGCTCGTCGATGTTGCCCTTCTCGTCCCACATGGCCATGTCTTTGACGTACTGGGCATGCTCGCGCGGGTTTGCCTCGGGGTCGGGCTCCACCAGCTCGTCGCGGCGGTCCTTTTCCAAGAAGGCCTTGTCGTGGCTCCAGGTTTTGTACTCGGGCGTGTTGTGATTGACGGCGTCGCAGGCCAGCGCCAGGTCGGGCACGCCATACATGTAGCCGTGGTCGGTAATGGCCACGGCGGGCATGCCAAGCTCAACGGCACGGTTGACCATATCCTGGATACGGGTTGCGCCGTCAAGCATGGAGAAAACAGTGTGATTGTGCAGATGGACGAATGCCATGTGATGAGCTCCGATGCGGGTTCGTGTTCTGACTGAACGATTTTACCGCACGGCGCGGACGGCACCCGAACCTAGCCAAACCAACACGGGTAGCTAATCACCCGAACCTAGCCAAACCCACACGGGTAGCTAATTTGGGACCTTCAAAAAGGGGAATGAGGGCATCCCGATATATCGAGTATTGCTGGAACCCCGGCGATGCGCGGAATGATTTGTGACGAATAGTCATGTCCATCAAGAAGGCTCGACGCTTCGGATAGCTCGTCAATCGATATATCAATTCTTGGAGATCTGTATTCCTACCATTTTTAATGAAACAACGGCGGTAATTGCTATCGCGATTGCGCCAATAACACCGAGCGCTATCTGAATGGGATATAACCCCAACACATATCCAAATATGGAGAAAAACATTGCAGAAAAGAGAGCCCTTACCAGAGACGCGACGGAAAGGATCGTCGCGCGGAGATCGTCCGCTATCGCGTCTTGGATTAAGTTTTCCGAAGTGATGTACACCACTTCTGGGAGAAAACAAAGCACCATGCTAAGGCCAAACAAACACAGCGGATTTGAAGCGAACCACGGAAGAATCATGAAAAGACCGGCCTCGATTAGCATCGAGCCGAGCATGGTATTTCTTTTCCCGAAACGCGATGAGAAGAAATCTGCTGCAATGTAGGCCGTCGCATTTACTGCATAGGATGCACCGAAAAAGATTCCTATTATGGAGACGGGAGCATCAAATGCGTCGAATACCAACTGATTCAAGTTGTAATAACTCCCATAGAATCCATCGAGCATGCTTGTGCCGATGAGGAGAAGCAACACCGCAAAAGCGGATTCTCCAACACGCCAGGTTTCGCGTCTGAAGACCTTGGCTACGTCAAACCTTCTCATCTCAGAGCTTTCAGAACGGGTCGCTTCCGTCCTCTCAATGGGATACAGAAGGAAAAGCTGCAGGAGATAGAAAACGGAGACACATACGTAGAGGGCGCTCCAAGATACTTGGGCAATGAATGATCCAAGTACGATTGCCACTCCCGTCGCGATTGATTGCGCGGCAAGCAGCCGAGCGTTGATGGTGAGGAAGCGCTCTCCTTGACCGGCATTTCGGGCAATTTCATATAAAAGTGCTTGTTCGGATCCCGATTGAAGGGAGTAGGCGAGTGCCTCAACAAGGGAAAGCGCGACGAGAAAGGGGCCTGAGAGCAACAGCATGCCAGCCGTATGGAAGAAAAGCAGCAGCACGCCCACTTGAATCGAGAACTTCTTTCCAAAGAAATCGCCTATCAGCCCTGTTGGCAGCTCGAGGACGACCGTTGCAATGTTAAACAGGGCTTGATAAAGCGCGATTTCCGTGACAGACATTCCTTTCTCCGCAAGGAAAAGTAGAAACACTCCCCGATTTAAAACAAATCCCGCGAGAACGAAAAAGGCGGAATAGATGTGCAGCTGCGCAGTGGCATTCTTATTCATTTGGCACTTCCATCAACTAATTATGTCAGGCCACTCGCTACTGACTCGAAGCCTGAAGTGTTCACAGTTGCTGTGGAGAGCGGTAAAGCTTTTGAACAGGGTATCAATGGAATACATCCGAAGCGTTTTCGGCAGCATCATCGGCGAAGGCGGGATTAGCCTTTACACGGCGCTCACCCTCGATGTATTTGACGATTTGATCAATCGTCTGGTTGGCGTGGCTCTTGAGCTTGCGCTCATAGAAGAAGAGGCCGAGCTTGCCGCGCGTGCCAGACGTGTTGCCACCCACACCCTGAAAATCCTCGGTATAGGTGAGCTCGCAGGCACCATCGCCAGCAGGTACAGCCTCATAGCGCATGGTATTGATGCCCGCCGCATACTGAAAACGGACCTCATAGAGGCACGGGTAGTCAAAGTGCTTGATCTTAACCTTGATCGCCGTGCCCTTGGCCTTGCCTTTTGCGGACTGGGCGCGTTTCTCGTACTTATAGCCATTGAGCTTGTTGCGGCTGGGACGCTTGCCCGTGGCGTTCTCGATATCCTGCATGATGGACCCCGCCAGAGCGTCAAAAAGCTCCTCCGGCGTCACCTTAAGCGTTTTGGTGAGCTGCATGATGGCTCCTTATTCGTTTGAACCGTTCGAGCCATTGTACCGCCCCAGGCTCTCCCATGCGTTGCGGTGAAATACGGACTGTTTGGCGGCTTTTTTGGCCAAAACAGTCCGTATTCCACCGCAAGTTATCTGAGGGCTAGAGGTTGTAGGTGACTACTTGGGGTTCGGCGGGATTGACGAAGAGAGTCGGATCGACCTGCTCCACGCGGACAAACTTGACGGTCACGGCCTCAAAGCCCGCCTTGTGTAGAACATCAGCGTAGACGCGCGCCTGCAGGGCGTGCTTCTCCTGCAGCTGTTCCGGTGTCTCGTCCGGTGTGCCGCCCGTCTTGTAGTCGATGACCAGCGCGCATGACGAATCCGCCGGGTTCGTCGCCAAAGCGTCGATGGCGCCCTCGGCATAGGCACCGTAGCGAGCGATGTCCTCGTCCTCGCAGCCCAGCGAAAAGAACGGCACCTCGGCGCGAACGCACGGCCACGCGAGCAGGTCGGCACGAACAGCCGACTTGAGCCAGCGGTCCAGGGCGACGTCGAAGCGTTCGCGCTGCTCCGGCGTCAGGCACCACAGGCGCGCCAGCGCATCGGCACGCTCAGCGGGCAGCGCATCGGCACCCATCTCGATGAGCCACTGGCAGGCGGCGTGGAAGGCCGAGCCCAGCGCCATGGGGTTGCCGGCGAGCTCAACGGCGACCACGTCTGCATCCGTCATCTCGGAACCATCCGACTCCGCATCATCGCCGGCCTCGTCCATGGGCACGCGTGCCTCGGCGGCACGGTCCTCGGACTCGGCATGCAGCGCCGCGGCAATTGACGAGTAGCTGTACGAATCGCGCTCCGGATACGGGCAGGTGCCCATGCGCACGCCCGCCGCCTGGGGATACACGAGCTCAAACGCATCGGGATCGGGGTCGGCAGGACCGGGGACGATTGTACTGGCCGAATCGTCGGCAGTATCTGTATCGACATCGCCGCGAACAAGCCTGCCCTCGGCATCCAGCGAAGCGTTGGCCTCAAACGCCTGCTCGCCAAAGGTAAAGTTCGCGAGCGAAATGAACTCGTAGTCGCCCGGCTGGGAGTTGTCGAACACCAGGCGGTCGGCATCGAGCTGCGGCATGTCCAGAGCGTCGGTCGGCAAAATACGGCGCAGCACGTCGTAGGTCAGATCGGTCTCGACGTCGAAGGTCGGCGCCGTCACCTTGCCACGGCTCACGCCGGCATCCATCGCCAAGATCACCAGCTCGCGCGCACGCGTCATGGCAACGTAGAGTAAGCGGGCCCGCTCCTCGAGCGAAAGCCGCAGGTCGTCGTTGCGCAGGCGAGCAAATGCCTCGGCGGGAGAACCCGTCGCGCAGACGTCCTCCATGAGCTCCGTCGGCAGCCACAGCGACGTACCCTTGCCCTTAAACGCATGCTCAAACTGCTTTTTGACGTCGTCGCCCTTCACAAAGGTTCCGTCGGCGAGCTTAACGCCGTCGAAGCGTGCCGGCAGTGCCACGACCTGCGCTCCACCCTCGACGCGACCCATCTGTGCCGCACCCGAGGACTTACGCACGCCAAAGCACTCCGCGACCGCCACGACCGGATATTCCAGACCTTTGGAGGCGTGCACCGTCATGATGCGCACCGCGCCGTCGCCCTCCTCGTTGAGGGCACCCGGGGCTTCCTTGCCCGCCAAGAAGCGGTCGAAGGCCAGCGCGATGGAACGCGGCGAGTTACCGAACTCGGCCTCCGCCTCGGCCACGGCGTCGAGTGCCTTGAGCACGTTGGCGGCAATGGCCTTGCCCTCGGGACCACGCTGCGCCAGACGCACAAACCAGCCGGAGGCGTTGACCACGTCGCGCGCGATGGCGGCGAACGAATCGCGGCCCACACGACGAAGCGCATACCGCAGCACCTCGCGGGCGCGCGTCACGAGCGGCAAGTCTTGCAAACCCGGCACGTCGAAATCGCTCATGATGCCCGCATCGATGTTGCGGCGCGAGGTCTCCCCCGTCTCGCTATCGAGCTTGGTCGCCAGCGCCAGGAACTCCTGGACGCCGAGCGCAAACATCGGCGAGGCCAGCAACGGCATAAGGCCCTGCGCCGTATCGGCCGGATTGGCGAGCGCACAGACCAGGGCGCGCACCGTCTGCACCTCGGCAGCCTGCGCAAAGACCGAGCCGCCCGCGATGACGCAGTCGAGCCCCTGGTCACGGAAGGCCTGTGCGTAGACATCGGCGTTGGTCATGCGGCCCAGCAGCAGCACCATGCCGCCCTGGGGCTGGCCGGCATCGGCAAGCGCGCGGAATCGCTCGGCGATCGCACGGGCCTTGGCCTGTGTGCGCTCCTGCGTACTGCCGCCGGCAACAAAGAGGGCCTGGCGACGCGAGGCGTCTGCCACCAGCGTGTCCTTGCGGCCGTCGCTCGCCTCAAGATCCAAAAAGCCCTGCATCAGGCCGCCGTCATCGCCGTCGAAGACGCGTGCCACGTAACGCAGCACCTCGTCATGGCTGCGGAAGTTGCGCACGAGCTTGACGAGCTCGCCAGCAGGGGCGTCGGCCACGGCAGTCGCCTCGGACGCGACAGACGAGCCCACCTTGCGCTCCTGGCGACGGAACACCTCGACCTCGGCGCCACGGAAGCGATAGATGGACTGCTGTGCATCGCCCACGGTGCACAGCGCGCGCTCCCCCGCACCCGTCAGGTAGCGGATCAGATCTACCTGCATCTGGTCGGTATCCTGAAACTCATCGATCATGACCATCTTAAAGCGGCCCTCGTACGCAGCACGGATAGCGGGGTAATCGCGCAGGGCCTCGTAAGCCATACGCAGCAGGTCGTTATTATCGAGGGCGGACTGGGCAGCCTTCAGCGCGCGATACTCGGCCTCCACGGAACGGGCCAGGCCCACCAGCGCATCGAGCGCCGGGCCACCGCAGGCAAGCACGATATTGATAAACGCATCGGCGGCCTCGGCCTTGAGCAGCTCAACCTGCTCCTTAGGGAATGCCTTGCTCGCGCGCGGCATGGTGCACGACATCATGAGTCGCGCCGCATCGGCCATGGTCTTGCCGCTCGCCTCGAACGCGTCGATGGCATCGAGCGCCATTTGCGCCTTCTCGGTCGCGGCCTTGCTTGCGCCCAGAGCCGCACGATAGGCATCGGCAAGGGCCGAGGTATCGGCCTGGCCGCGCGCCACGCGCACGTCGTCCATACCGCCCGGCAGCTGGCTCGACAGCTCCAGCAGGTCGCGCACCAGGCTCTTGATGGTCGTGCCGGCGCCAAAGGGGCCGCCCTCGCCCGCCATGGGATACCAGGCGTAGAGGGCCTTGAGCGATGCCGCGAGCTCGGGGGCGGCATCGGACGCCGTCGCGCGGGCCAGCACATGCTCAACAGCCTGATCCATGAGCTCGTCGGTATCGGTGAGCACCGTGAACTCGGGGTCGATGCCCAGCTCCAGCGCGTGCGCGCGCAGGATACGCGAGCACATGCCGTGAATGGTCGAGATCCACGCGTCGTCGACGGTCAGCGCTTCCTCGTCCATGCCCTCATCGATAAGCGCACGGCGCACGCGGTCGCGAATCTCGGCCGCGGCATCCTTGGTAAAGGTGATGGCGAGCACCTGGTCCAGATGCTCGACGAACGGACCGGATTCGGGCGAGAGCGCGTAGACGATGCGGCGCGTGAGGGTAAAGGTCTTGCCCGAACCGGCGCCCGCCGAGACAAACAGCGGACGGTCGAGCGTTTTGACGATCTGCAGCTGTTGCGGCATCAAAGTCGAAAGATCCATGGTCTACACGTCCCTCCTTACAAACGTTCCTTCGTGGTTATACGAGCAGTGGGCATGCGCGGCCTGCGTCGACGCCGGGTCGACAGCAGCGACGTTGCCCGCCTCGAGCTCGCGCAGGCGCTCGGCGATGCCGGTCTCCACGCGGTCGAGCAGGGCGTCGAAGTCCATGCTGCCACCCTCGCCGGGGAAACCTTTCTTAAGGCCCGGGATGCGACCGTCGCCGCGCTCTTCCTCGAGCAGCTCGGCGCTCGCCGCGCCGCGCAGCGCCGGTTTGCCGCCCTTGGTCGAAAAATAGAGCGCCGCGCGGGTATCCAAATCCAGCGCCCGGCGCATGGCCTGCGCATAGATAAGCGTCTGGGTATGGGGCGGCAGCCAGCGCGGATCGTCGATGGGCGCCGTGCCCGATTCCTCGTCGCGCACCGTGGGGTCGGCGAGTTTAAACT
Organism: Coriobacteriaceae bacterium; assembly: GCA_036718335.1. Classification (GTDB taxonomy): domain Bacteria; phylum Actinomycetota; class Coriobacteriia; order Coriobacteriales; family Coriobacteriaceae; genus Collinsella. The sequence continues at coordinate 11,144 of DAIMBN010000020.1, read as the reverse complement.
CCTCAACGCCCGTGCGGTGCTTATAGTCGATCACCACGGCGCGGTTCTCGGCATCCACGTCCACACGGTCGATGCGCCCGCCGAGCGGCCAGCCGGCATACTCAACGTTAAGATCGTTAAAGGCAAACTCCAGGTAGCGCGGAGCAAAAGGCGTCAGCGCCTCGGCTTCATAGGCAAGCACGCCTTCCAGCTGCGGCAGAATCTCGGCCATCTGGCGCTCCTCTACCGGAGAGAGCGGCACGAGCGGGCCCTCGTTGCCACGCTTGGAGGCATGTTCGGCCAAGGTCTCGTCAAAGACCTCGCGCAGCAGCTCCTGAGCACGTGGCAGGTTCTCGGGCGTCACACGTTCCATGCCCTCCTGGGGCAGACGGGCGTGCAGGTGTTCCAGCACGTCGTGGACAAAGTTGCCTTTCTCCATATTGCCAAAGCCGGCGTCGATCGACTGGGGCTTCACGCGGTACGAGACGAACCAGCATAGCGGGCAGGTCGAATAGGCCTCGATCTGCGAGGCAGACGTCAGGCGCGGCACCAGCGGCGCATCCTCGCCCTCGCCATCTCGACGGCGCAGGACCAGATACGGAATGGCTTCATCGCTCAGATGCTGGGGAGCTTCGCAGGTCACGCGCTCGCACCTAAGACCTTCGCCTGCCGCGGGATCAAAGTCGGCGATGATATCGCCCTCGCCCACGCGCGTGGGCTTGGCAGCGCCAGCGGCCTCGGCATGTGCCCGCAGCTCGGTCCATACGGCTGCCGGGTAGCACTCGCGTGCCTGGCGATCGTGCGTCACACGGGCGAGCGCGACCGGACCGCTCGCCGCCTGCATTGCACGGCCAAAGCGTACGCGCAGCAGGGCGGCGGGCTCCAAAGACACGCCGTCGCGGCGCAGCTCGGCCGTCAACGTGGCAAGCGGGCCCTCTTCGTGCGAAAGCGGGTAGCTGTCCAGGTCGACATCGACAAACAGCACGGCATCGTAGCTGCCAGGGCGTAGAACCGACGCATCGGCAAGCGGCACAAAGCGCACTTGTGCCCGTGGTGTGCGATCGACCTCGTAGGTCTCGTAATCGTAAGCGGCACTGCGCTTGTCCACCTTGGTTCGAACGCCGTCGAGAACCGGCACGGTCGCAGCCTGCGACACGTCGAGCGCGCGAGCATCGTTCATAAGGATGTCGATGGCATGGCGCAGCAAAGCCGTCTCTGCCTGGCGACGGGCCTGGCCGTCAAGGCCGCCTAGAGCGCGATCGGGCAGCGCCTCGGCAACGGCGAGCATGGCCTTGAGCGCCGTCACGGGTTTGTCGCGCCACAGCGCCTGGAACACGTCCGAGACCACGCACGGCACGTTCTTAAACCAGTTCTCGTCGCTGGCGGCCTTGCGGGCGCCCCTCACCTGGCCCTGCACGCTCTGCAGCAAGCTCTTGACGCCCGCAGTGGTCTTGCTGCGCGACAGGCGCATGTTCTTGTCGAAGCCGCGGGCGCTCGCGGCGTCGGCACCCGAAAGCGGGCTATAAATCCAGTCGGTAAGCTCCGGCGCGGGCCACCACTCGGTCTTGGAGGCGGTGCCCTCGTCGGCAGCCTTCATG